>JAZRQN010000076.1:0-5530 GCA_045649855.1 Acutalibacteraceae bacterium
AATGCACCGTTTGCAGCAAAACCGAAACCAAAACATTGGACAAAAAGTCACCTTATTACATAGACCATCAAGTTATAAGCAAAACCTTGCCTAATGCATACTATATCGATGGTGTAGATATGCTTACTAAAATGTTTGGAGCAAATACCGCACTTCAAACTGGTGACTCGGTCACTTATAAGATTAATATGTCTGATGGCGGTAGCACAGGTTTCTCTGTTTACGATACCGCTGGTTGCACAGCAACTGTAAATGGAAATCAAATTACTATGAAAATAACTGGTGAATATCCTAGTGCTGGTATGACTATTAAGACAATTGATAGCAACGGAAATGAAAAGAAAATTTCAATTGTTTATAGTTATGTTGTGCAATATGATGGCGATATCACAAAAGTAAACTGGCGTATGGAAGATATTTTACACGATTATGCCAGAATAAAGTATGGTATTGCATATGATAACCAAATTAATTTTGAAGAAGGATACACTTCTGATAGAGCAAATGACCCTTCAATCACTGGTGCACATGGTGGCGGAACATTTGATGATTATTTCGTTAAAAGCGAAAAATCTGATTGGGTGGAATATACAATGTGGTTGATTGGTCAGTATTCTAAAATCGGAATTAAATCTATCAAATGCACAGTTACAAACAACTATTTCGGAGCTCTTGCATCTAAAAACTAAAAAACGAAGACCCACTCAACAAAGACCCCCTACATCCTTTCGGTCATAGGGGGTCTATCTTTCTTGATTTTCCCTTAAAACTTTGCCACAATATAGATACTCCTTATTTCCATTACATACAGGCGGAACGACAAAACCCCCACCGAGCAATGGGTGGGGGTTTTAATTTGCTTTATAAATCTAATTACTTAGATTCTTTAATTGCAGCCTGTGCTGCTGTTAAGCGAGCGCAGGTTTGTCCTCATAAAGTAATCGGTGCGAACTCTGCGCCGATATAGTCGCACAGCGTTTTGGGGTTCAGTTGCATTTGCAGACCGATTCTGCCGCCGCTGACGTAAAAAGTTTCTAAGGTTTCGGCAGAACTGTCAATCACCGTTTTGAACAGTTTTTTCATACCGACGGGACTGCATCCGCCGCGGATATACCCCGTTACCTTGTTGATGTCCTTGACCGCAATCATCTCCACCGACTTCTCCCCCACCGTTTTGGCGGCGGCTTTGAGGTTCAGTTCCTCCGCGACCGGAATCACAAACACGAAATGGGTGTTTTTGCCTTTGGTAACCAGCGTTTTGTACACCAGTTCCACGGGTTGTCCCATTTTGGCGGCGATAGACAGTCCGTCAATACCGCCGTCCGAGGGATAGGTGTGCAGGGTATAATCAATACCTGCTTTATCCAACATACGCATCGCGTTGGTTTTCACTTCAGCCATCCGTTTGTTCCTCCTCGCTGAAAAATCGAACGATCGCTTCTGCCGCAGGCTTGGTCATCCCTTTCACCAGCAACAGTTCTTCCGTTGTTGCACCGCTCACCGCGCGTACCGAGCCGAACTGACGGAGCAGAGCGCTTGCGCGTTCTTTGCCCACACCCGGAATTTGCAACAGGGTGGTGGACACAGTCTTTTTGCCGCGTTTTTTGCGATGATAGGTAATCGCATAGCGATGCACCTCTTCCTGTATCCCTGCAAGCAGGGTGAACACACTGCGCTTTGCCGCAATCTCAATTTCGCCGCCGTCGGCGGAAATTGCGCGGGTGCGGTGTTTTTCATCTTTCACGAGACCGAACACGGGGATATCAAACCCGAAACTGTCCACAAGCGGTTTGACCATTGCGACGTGTTCTGCGCCGCCGTCCAGAAAAATGAGGTCGGGCCTTCTGCCAAAGCCCTCTTCCGTATCGGCGGTTTGCAATTCGGTCATACGACGGCAAAGCACTTCACGCATAGATGCGTAATCGTCTCCGCCCATCGCTTCTTTCACCATAAAACGGCGATAGGCTTTTTTGAACGGCTTGCCGTTTTGGTATACTACCATACCTGCCACGGGGGTATCCCCTGCGGTATGTGAAATATCATAACATTCGATATACAGCGGTGCGGCTTCCAGCCCCAACAGCTCGCGCAGTTCTTCCAGTGCGGCGCTCTCGCGTCCCGTCATGCCCACTTTATGCGCAATGCGCTCGGCGGCGTTGTTTTTGCACATTTCCACCAGATGCGCCTGCTCACCGATCTGCGGCAGGACGATGTGCACCCGTCTGCCGCGCTTTTCGGACAACAGTTGTTCCAAAATCTCCGCGTCTTCCGTCTCACCGTCCAAGGTTACCTGCAACGGCACACGGTCGCGCATCGTATAATACTGCAACAAAAATTCCGCTCGCGCAGCAGGGGCGTTTTCCTGCTCGGGGAGCATAAAATATTCTTCTTCCTTGAGCGCGCCGTCATAAAAACGGAACACCTGAAAGCAACTTTTGCCCGATCCTGTCGCAAGCGCAATGACGTCCTGTTCTTCCACGTGGGACATCACCACTTTTTGTTTGTCGGACAACCGTTTGATAGCGGCAATGCGATCGCGCAGACGTGCCGCTTTTTCAAATTCGAGATTTTCTGCCGCTTCCTGCATCCGCTCGGTAAGGGTTGCCATGGTTTTGGCACTGCCTTTGGTCAGAAACTCGACAGCATCCTCCACCCGCTCGGCATACGCCGCTTCGGACACCTTGCCCGTACACGGCGCACAACAAAGTCCGATGTGCGCATTCAGACACGGACGCACCGTTTCCTTGCCGTATTGCAAACGATGTGTGCAGGTGGCAAGTTTGAAGATAGCCGAAGTCTCTTTGATCGCCTGGCGCAGATCATAAGAACTCATATACGGTCCGATATACCGCGCGTCGTCCCCCTCTTTCATCTGCTTTGCCTCTTCTACACGGGAGTAAGGCGGCGATGTTACGCGGATATACCGATATCCTTTGTCGTCTTTGAGCAAAATGTTATATTTCGGTTTGTGCTGTTTGATGAGCGAGCATTCGAGTACGAGCGCCTCAAATTCACTGCCCACCACGATATACTCAAAGGTTTTGACCTGTGAAACCATGCGGCGCACCTTCATCGAATGATTGGCGTCCGAGCCGAAATACTGGCTGACACGGTTTCGCAAAGCCTTGGCTTTGCCGATATAGATGATCTCCCCGTCTGCGTTTTTCATCATATACACGCCCGGCTCCAACGGCAGGGTCATTGCTTTTTCACGCAGATTTGCAATCAGTTGCGACATGGTTTCACCTCCTTTTGTAAAATCGGCAGACCTTGCGGTCTGCCGAAACTGTTTTTATCGTTCTTGCCAGTATTTTCTGTCAAGGCTTCTGTACTGAATCGCTTCCGCAATATGTGCGGTGTCGATAACCTGTGCACCGTCCAGATCCGCAATGGTGCGGGACACTTTCAGCAAACGGTCATACGCACGCGCGGACAGTCCCAAACGATCAAACGCATTTTTCAGCATCGTTTTTGCACCGTCGGTCATCGGGCACATTTCCTTTAACAGCGAAGTCGGGATCGCCGCATTGGCAACGATGCCCGTTCCTGCAAAACGCGCGCGTTGCACCTCTCTTGCCGCGTTGACACGTTTTTTGATTTCCGCGGAACTTTCCGCTTTCTCGGTAGCGGACAACTGCTCAAATTCCACCGGCGGTACTTCGATATGTAGATCGATACGATCCAGCAAAGGACCGGAGATTTTGTTGATATACCGTCCTGCCGCGAGTGCGGTACAGGTACAAGCACGGGTGGGATGTCCGAAATAGCCGCAAGGACACGGGTTCATTGCCGCAACGAGCATAATCTCGCTCGGATAGGTGAGCGATGCCGCAACACGGGAAATGGTTACCTTACCGTCTTCCAACGGCTGGCGCAGGCATTCCATCGTCTGCCGCGAAAACTCGGGCAATTCGTCCAAAAACAACACGCCGCCGTGCGCCAGCGAAATTTCGCCCGGACGGGGCACGATACCGCCGCCTGCAAGACCTTGCGGCGAGATGTTATGATGCGGTGCGCGGAAGGGGCGCTCTTTAATCAGACCGCCGCCCGACAGCGTACCTGCAACCGAGTGGATTTTGGTAATGGTCAGTGCCTCGTCGGCAGTCAGATCGGGCAGAATGGACGGAATACGCTTTGCCAGCATACTTTTGCCCGAGCCCGGAGGACCGATGAACAGCAAATTATGCGAGCCGGCGGCGGCAACTTCCACCGCGCGGCGTGCCGCTTGCTGTCCCATCACTTCCGCGAAATCCGCCATAGGCATATTGGTTGCCGTATAATCCTCCGACGGCAACACACGCGGCAGTGCAACCACGTCCAGCAGATGTTGCAACAACACCGCGACGTTTTTGGGAGCGTACACGGCAATACCGTCCACCACCGCCGCTTCTTCCGCATTTTCGGGCGGAACAAACAACTCGGTGAATCCCGCTTCTTTGGCAGCAATCGCCATCGGCAAAACACCGCGCACGGGGCGGATCTCGCCACCCAGCGACAATTCGCCGATGAACGCTTTGTTATCCAAACTGACCTTTAACTGGTCGGATGCCTTCAGCAATGCCAAAAACAACGGCAGGTCGTATACAGGGCCTTCCTTTTTGACGTCCGCAGGCGCTAAATTGACCGTGATACGGCTGACAGGATAGGTAAACCCTGCGTTTTTGAGCACTGCGCGCACCCGGTCGCGCGATTCGCGCACTGCGGCATCCGGCAGGCCCACCAGTTCAAACGACGGCAGGCCGCCCGAAATATCCGCTTCCGTTTTGACGGCAAATCCGTCAATACCGTGCAGTCCAAGACTGTTTACACACGCAAACATGTGTCAGATCATTCCTTCGTTTCGTTGTCTTCTTGTACCGCTTCCGCAACTTCTTCCGCCTGTTCGGTGGGCAGTTCTGCCTCGGAAACGTAAAACTCCTGTTGAATCTCGTCTTCGGCAACCACCTGGTCAGCATCGACGAAGGACGGCACTTCCAACGGATCTTCCACCGTGGGTTGCGCCGCAACCTCTGCAGGAACGGCTTTTGCCAGCGTTTTCTTTTCTTTTCCGTATTTATAACTTTCGGTAACAATAAACGGAACGACCGACAACGCGATACAGATAAACCAAGCAGGCGCACTCATCTCCGCCAAGTTGAAGACGTCGCGCATAAAGGGCACTAACAGCACCAACAGCATGGATGCCAGCGATGCCAAAAACGCACCGCACATACGCATATTGGAGAAGAAACCGATCTCAAACAGCGAATGGGACGAACGCACGTTGAATGCGTGCACCATTTGTGCAAACGCCAGAGTGGTGAACGCCATGGTTTCGCCAAGCGGCAAATTCAGACCGTCGGTGCGGAAAAGATTGAGCATCAACGCGCCGTCCGGTGCAGGCAGAAAACGAGAACCGATCGCATACGCGATGATAGCGAGCAGACCGATCATACCGCCTTGCCAGATAGCTTGCGCGCCCAAGCCGCCCGAGAACAGACCCTCTTTGCGACTGCGCGGTTTGCGGTTCATCACGTCATCCTCTACCGGC
>JAZRQN010000077.1:0-10744 GCA_045649855.1 Acutalibacteraceae bacterium
ATGAGTTCTTCTTCGTTGTATGCAAAGCCGCCACCGGTACCGCCGAGGGTGAACGCAGGACGCAACACAACGGGATAGCCGATGCGAGCCGCAGCAGCCTTTGCCTCTTCAAGATCGTAAGTGATTTCGGACGGAATGGTGGGCTCGCCAATCGACTGGCACAGCTCTTTGAACATCTCGCGGTCTTCCGCACGTTCAATACTTTCGCTGTTAGTGCCCAGCAGTTCCACGCCGCACTCTTTCAGGATGCCTTTTTTCTCAAGCTGCATAGCAAGATTCAGACCGGTCTGACCGCCGATGCCGGGAACGATAGCATCCGGACGCTCATAGCGCAGAATTTTCGCGATGTATTCGAGGGTCAGAGGCTCCATATACACCTTGTCAGCGATGGTGGTATCGGTCATGATAGTGGCAGGGTTGGAGTTACAAAGCACAACTTCATAGCCTTCTTCTTTCAATGCGAGACACGCTTGTGTGCCTGCATAGTCGAACTCTGCAGCCTGACCGATCACGATCGGGCCGGAGCCAATGATTAAAATTTTCTTAAGGTCTGTTCTTTTAGCCATTCTCGTTTCCTCCTAAATCTATCAGCATGTATCAGCGGTATACGACTTTGCCGTCGCAAACAGTCAACACACATTTTCCATATACTTCTTTGCCCGCGAACGGGGTACTTCTGCCTTTGGTTACAAAGGTTTCGGGATTCACGTTGTACACAGCATTCAGATCGTACACACAGAAATCCTCGCTTTGCGGCAATCCAAAGCGTGTCCGCGGATTGATTGCCATTACCTCAATGAGTTTTGGAAGGGTGATAACGCCTTTTTTCACCAGTTCGGTATACAAAACCGGGAAAGCGGTTTCCAACCCCACAACGCCCATCGCGCTTTTTTCGA
Organism: Acutalibacteraceae bacterium; assembly: GCA_045649855.1. Taxonomy (GTDB): domain Bacteria; phylum Bacillota; class Clostridia; order Oscillospirales; family Acutalibacteraceae; genus URNF01. The sequence goes on from JAZRQN010000077.1 coordinate 897, forward strand.
GTCCCTTGGATTTCTCCTCCGCGCTGTGCGGTGCGTGGTCGGTGGCGATCATATCAATAGTACCGTCGCACAAACCTTCCACCAACGCTTCACGGTCGGCAGGACTTCGCAGCGGCGGATTCATCTTGAATCTGCCATCCTCCTGCAAGAATGAGTCATCCATTGTCAAATAGTGTGGACCGGTCTCGCAGGTGATATCCACACCGCTCTTTTTCGCATCACGAATGAGTGCTACGCTTTCTTTGGTGGAGATGTGGCACACATGGTAGCGGCAACCGGTTTCTGCGGCAAGTTTGATATCTCGCTCGATCTGCCGCCATTCGCTTTCACTGCAGATGCCACGGTGTCCGTGCGCTTTTGCATACTCGCCGTCGTGAATATAACCGCCGTTCAGCAGATCGTTCACTTCACAGTGTGCGGATAACAACATATCCAACGCCTTGATTCGCTGCATCGCTTCACGCATCATCCCTGCGTCCTGCACACCCCTGCCGTCATCCGTAAAACCGATGACATACGGTGCCATCTCTTCGATAGCGGACAAGGTCTCCCCTTTTTGATCCACCGTGATAGAACCAAAGGGATGCACCCGAATGATCGCCGTGTCCCGAATGGCATCCAACTGCGGTTGCAGTTTTGCAAGACAGTCAGGAACCGGGTTCAGGTTCGGCATGGTACACACGTCGGTATAACCGCCTGCCGCAGCGGCGGCAGAACCCGTCGCAGTGGTCTCCTTATACAAAAAACCCGGCTCTCTGAAATGTACGTGTACATCACAAAAAGTCGGGAAAAGGAAACAATCGGAAATGGAAACAGCAGCGCCCTCGCCAAAAAGGGAGTGCGTCGCCAACGGCAGGTCAACAAACTTGCCGTTTTCGTATTTCGTACAGTTTTGCAACTTGAGTTCCATACGCTCCTCCAAACAAAAAAACCTTACCGCAAGGCAAGGTTTGGCACAACAAAAGGGCAGAATACCAACATAGTATCCTTGCGCTTCAATTCTTATGACCAAATCTTGCGGATGTCTCGCATCCTGCTTAAAGATTTTATTTTTTGATATTATACCACCACGACCGACCTTTGTCAACCGATTGCATCAATATTATGCTAATAAAATTGCAGTAATCAAACTTAACAAATATTTTACCAATATTTTACTGATAAAGCACAGAATTACTTTGACTATACCGACAAAATATGATAAAATTAAGATTGTATATACTGACAGACGATCTTTTTCGTCTTCACGTCGAGGTGAATATCAAACAATGAAAAAAACAGATTCCGCCGTCATAAAGGCAACCGCATATATTGCTTCTGTTGTTTTGATTTTCAGCGTACTGATGCAGGCAGTTTTTCTGGTGATCGGTAAATGGCATTACACCGTTTTACTCGGCAATCTGCTGGGCGGTAGTGTCGCAGTCTTCAACTTCTTTTTGATGGGGTTGACCGTGCAACGCGCCGTCAAGATGGAGGAAAAGGATGCAAAAACCGCTATCAAAGCCTCCCAATCCTTGCGTATGGTGATGTTGTTTGTGGTAGCCGCTGTCGGTGTGTTGCTCCCCTGTTTTCATACCGTCAGCGTGTTGATACCGCTGTTGTTCCCGCGCATCGCCATTGCTTTGCAACCGATTTTTACAAGTAAAAAACATTCGTAAGATGTGTTCAGACAGGTTCAGCCTTACTGCTGAAAAGGAAGGAGGATACATGAAGATAAAATCGCTTTCATTTAAAGTGGCAGATATCCTGTATCTGCTGCTCGCCACTCTGCCGTTAGCGGTCGGAATGGTGCTCAAAATATTGACGGCTCCTGCCAAAAACGGCATTGAGATCAGCGGCGCCTTGATCTACTTCACCATACCGATGCCCATTCAGGATCTTCTGATTACAGAATCGCAGATCAACTCCGCTTTGGTCATTTTGTCCATCCTCGGGTTGTGTTTGTATATGACCCACGGTATCGCCGCAAGAAACGGCACCAAACGCCAAGTGATCGCCGAGTGGGCGGTTGAAAAGTGCGAGGGGTTGGTAGGCGACAACATGGGGCCTTATTTTAAGACCTTCCCGCCGTTCATCGCCGCTATTTTGGTATTGTCCGCTTTTTCCAGTCTCATTACGCTAATCGGGTTATATCCTCCTACATCGGATATCAACATCGTCGGCGGCTGGGCAATTCTCATCTTCTGTTTAATCACCTATTATAAATTCAAATGCGGTCCTCTGCACTATGCCAAAAGTTTTGCAGATCCCGTATTGCTCACGCCGCTCAACGTTATCGGCGAAGTGGCAACACCTGTATCCATGGCATTCCGTCATTACGGAAACATTTTATCCGGCACGGTCATTTCGGTTTTGATCGCCGCCGCTTTACAGGGACTATCCCGATTACTGCTCGGCTGGTTGCCGGGGGTGTTTGGCGATATTCCTTTCTTACAGATAGGTCTACCCGCTATTCTTTCTTTATACTTTGATATTTTCAGCGGTGCCTTACAAGCCTTCATTTTTGCAATGCTCTCCATGATGTATATCGGAGGTGCATTCCCCGCAGAGGATTTTGAAAAGCGCAAAGCTTTGAAAAATAAACAGAAACAACAAAAAACTCAACAGTAAACGGAGGAATTTATCATGTTAGAACTCGCAATCGGTATTATTTTAGGTTGTTGTGCACTCGGCGCCGGCGCGGCGATGATCGCCGGTATCGGCCCCGGCATCGGTGAAGGTAACGCCGTTGCCAAAGCTTGCGAAGCGATTGGCAGACAGCCCGAATGCAAGGGCGATGTTACCACCACCATGCTGATGGGTTGTGCTATCGCGGAGACCACCGGTTTGTACGCGTTGGTTATCGCGATCCTGCTCATCTTCGTTGCTCCCAACATGCTGGTCAACATTTTGATGAGCGCCATCGGTGCTTAAATCACTTCAGTTAGGAAGGATCGAGATCTATGCAATCTTTGGACATCATTTCTGTCAATCTGTGGCAGATCTTGATTTCATTGTGCAATCTCCTGCTCATTTTTCTCATCATTAAAAAGTTCCTGTTTAAACCGGTCAAAAAAATGATCGCCGACCGCCAAGCCGCGGTGGACGAGCAGTTAAATGCCGCCATCAAAGACCGCGAAGCCGCCGCCGCTGACAAGGCGCTGTGGGACGAAAAAATGGCTGCTGCCCAACACGAGGCAGACACCATTTTGGAAGATGCCACCGTTAATGCCAAAAAACGCGGCGATACCATCGTGGCGCAGGCAAAAGAAAAGGCGGACGGTATGATCAAACAAGCTGAAACCCAAATCGACCTTGAGCGAAAAAAGGCGGATGCGGAAATCAAAGATGAGATCGTTACCATTTCCACCGCTTTGGCGGAGAAAATGCTGGAAAGAGAGATCAAAGCGGAAGATCACCGCCAACTCATCTCCGGTTTTCTGCAGGAAATAGGAGAAAGCAATGACTGAAATCGCTAAAGAATACGCCGCCGCACTGTTTTTATTGGCAAAAGAAAACGGCAGTGAAGCCGCTTTTGCAGACGGTTTGCAGGCTGTGAACGAACAATTTGAACAGAACCCCTCATACATCGGCGTACTCGCCTCCCCCGTCATTCCCAAGGCGGAACGCAAAGCCGCTTTAGAGGCAGCATTCGCTGATTGTGTACCGCAGGAAGTATTGGCGTTTTTACAACTCCTGTGCCAAAACGGACACATCCGCACATTTGCCGATTGTTATGAGGCGTATATGGACGCCTTTCGCGAATTGCAAAAGGTGTCGGTGGCGCACGTTACCAGCGCCACCCCTCTCACCCAACAAGAACAAGACGCTCTGGTTCGGGTTTTGACCGAACAATCCGGACACACCGTCCGTGCAGAATACGCTGTTGATCCTGCCCTGCTTGGCGGCATCGCGGTGGATATGGACGGATTTGTGATGGACGGCAGTCTGAAAAACCGCTTGCGCGAACTGAAAGAAGTGATAAGCCTATGAGTAACAAACCTGTTGAAATCAGCAGTATTATAAAAGAACAGATCAAACAATATCAGTCGCACGTCGAGATGGCAGAAACCGGCACGGTTATTCTGGTCGGCGACGGCATCGCCCGTGTATACGGTCTGCGCAGTTGTATGGCAAGCGAACTGTTAGAGTTCGACGATGGCAGTTTTGGTCTGGCGCAAAATTTGGAAGAGGACACCGTTTCGGTGGCACTGCTTTCCAACCAAAACAATATTCGCGAAGGCAGTACCGTCAAACGTACCGGTCGCGTGTTATCCGTTCCCGTGGGCGATGCAATGATCGGTCGCGTGGTGGATGCACTCGGTCAGCCGATTGACGGCAAAGGCCCGATTAACACCTCACAAACCCGTCCGATCGAATCGGAAGCACCCGGCATCATTGAGAGAAAAAGCGTTTCGGTGCCGTTGCAGACCGGTATCAAGGCGATCGACAGCATGATCCCGATCGGCCGCGGTCAGCGCGAACTCATTATCGGCGACCGCCAGACAGGTAAAACAGTCATCGCGGTGGATACCATCATCAATCAGAAAAACAGCAATGTTATCTGCATCTATGTGGCGATCGGCCAGAAGAGTTCTTCGGTGGTACAGCTCGTAAACGAGCTTTCTGCCGCAGGTGCGATGGAATACACCATCGTGGTTGCCGCAAACGCATCCGAAAGTGCGCCGCTGCAGTATATCGCTCCCTACTCGGGCTGTGCGATGGCGGAATATTTCCGCGAACAAGGCAAAGACGTTCTCATCGTATACGATGACCTTTCCAAACACGCAGTAGCATACCGCGCACTTTCCCTGCTCATCCGCCGTCCTCCCGGCCGTGAAGCATATCCCGGCGACGTATTCTATCTGCACTCCCGTTTGCTGGAACGTGCCGCTTGCGTGGCACCCGAATACGGTGGCGGTTCCATCACCGCTCTGCCCATTATCGAAACCCAGGCAAGCGACGTATCCGCCTATATCCCCACCAACGTTATCTCCATCACCGACGGTCAGATCTTCCTGGAAACCGAGTTGTTCCACGCGGGTATTATGCCTGCTATCAACCCCGGTATCTCGGTCAGCCGTGTCGGTGGTTCCGCACAGTTGAAAGCGATGAAAAAGGTCGCAGGCGAATTGAAACTGCTGTATTCGCAGTACCGCGAATTGCAGGCATTTGCACAGTTCGGCAGCGATCTCGATGCTGACACAAAAGCGCGTCTCGCACTTGGTGAACGTATCGTTGCGGTTTTGAAACAAAAACGCAACTCCCCCGTTCCCGTCGGTTGTCAGGTAGCCATCATTTATGCTGTTATCCACGGTTTTCTGGACGACGTTGCCGTCAATCAGGTAACCGACTACGAAAACAGATTGTATGATACGTTGGAACACGATCACAAAACGTTGCTGGATCGTTTTGCACAAGGCTATTTCGATGACAGCGACGTAGAAGAACTGGAAAACGTACTCAAAGGAATGCAGGGGTGATATGACGCATGGCTGATACCAAAGCATTGCGCGCACGCATCAAAAGTGCGAATTCCACCCTGCACCTGACCAAAGCAATGGGTCTGGTTGCCGCTTCCAAAATCCGTCGTGCCAACGAAGCGATGGCAAAAGCAAAAGAATACGCCGCCGCTTTTCAAAACGTTGTGAATCTGCTCACCGCGTGCAAAGAATGTGAAAAAAGCCCGTATATGCAGGTGCGAGACACCGACAGAACGCGGCTGATCGTCATTGCAGGCGATCGTGGTATGGCAGGCGGCTACAACGCAAACATTTTTCGCTTGATTGCCACCATGCCCCCTGCCGACATCATACCGATCGGCAAACGTGCATGCGACCGTTTTGGAGAATCGATCAACTCGTCGGAAGATTTCACCTCAGCCGAAGCCGCCGCTCTGTGCCAAACGCTATGCCGCGACTTTGCCGCAGGAGAATTTGATAAACTCGGCATCGTTTCCACCAAATACGTCTCCATTATGACCCAAGAACCGATCGTTCAATGGATCTTGCCACTGACAAGGTTTGAAACTTCACAGAGTGTCAATGCTGTGTTTGAGCCGAGTGAGAGCGAAGTGCTTGCCGAAGTGGTCCCTGCCTACGTAACGGGACGTCTGATGGCGGCGATTCGTGAGAGTTTTGCCAGCGAAGTTGCCGCCAGACGCATGGCGATGGATTCCGCAGGCAAAAATGCACAGCAGATGATCGACAACCTGCAGTTGCAGTATAACCGTGCGCGCCAAGGCGCTATTACACAGGAAATTACCGAAATCGTTGCCGGAAGCGGCAACTGATAAGGAGTGATACACTTGAAAGATTTGCATATCGGTACCGTCTCGCAGGTCATGGGACCTGTCGTAGACGTTCGATTTGAAGAAGGCGGTCTGCCCGCCATTTATAATGCGCTGACCATCCCTGTCGGCGAACGCACACTGACCGTTGAGGTTGCACAGCATATCGGCGACAGCACTGCGCGTTGTATCGCGATGGCTTCTACCGATGGTCTGACCCGCGGCACAAAGGTTACCGACACGGGCAAGCCTATCAGCGTGCCTGTCGGCAGAGATACTCTGGGCCGTATCTTTAACGTGCTCGGTGATGCGGTGGATAATCAGCCTGCACCCGAAAGCGCTGAACGCTGGGATATTCATCGCCCTGCCCCCGCCTATGCCGACCTCTCCACCTCCACCGAAATTCTGGAAACCGGTATCAAGGTCATTGACCTGATTTGCCCCTATTCCAAAGGCGGTAAGATCGGTTTGTTCGGCGGTGCAGGCGTTGGCAAGACGGTTCTCATCATGGAACTGATCAACAATATAGCCAAACAGCACGGCGGTCTCTCGGTGTTCACCGGTGTTGGCGAACGCACCCGTGAAGGCAATGACCTTTACAACGAAATGAAGCAGAGCGGCGTTCTGTCCAACACCGCTCTGGTATACGGACAGATGAACGAGCCGCCCGGAGCGCGTATGCGTGTCGGTTTGTCGGGTCTGACCATGGCGGAATACTTCCGTGATACCGAAGGTCAGGACGTTTTGCTGTTTATTGACAACATTTTCCGTTTCACCCAGGCAGGTAGTGAGGTTTCCGCACTGCTCGGTCGTATGCCTTCTGCGGTTGGCTATCAGCCGACCCTCGCCACCGAAATGGGCGCTTTGCAGGAACGCATCACGTCCACCAAGCGTGGCTCTATCACCTCCGTGCAGGCGGTTTACGTCCCTGCGGATGACCTGACCGACCCTGCACCTGCGACCACCTTTGCGCATTTGGATGCTACCACCGTATTGTCCAGAAGCATTGCATCACAAGGTATTTATCCTGCGGTCGATCCGCTGGAATCCTCCAGCCGCATCCTCTCCCCCGACGTTCTCGGCGAAGAACATTATCGCGTGGCGCGCGAGGTACAGCGCATTCTGCAGAGATACAAAGAGCTGATGGATATTATCGCCATTATGGGTATGGACGAACTGTCGGATGACGATAAATTGCTCGTACAACGCGCCCGTAAGATCCAGCGCTTCCTGTCTCAGCCGTTTGACGTATCCGAGAAATTCACGGGTATTCCCGGCAAATACGTGCCACTTTCCGAAACCATCCGCGGTTTTGCGGAAATCATCGACGGTAAGCACGACGATCTGCCAGAATCGGCATTCCTCTTCGTCGGCACCATCGATGAAGCGGTAGAAAAAGCAAAGAAGGCGTCTGTATGAAAACCTTTAAATTGATTGTCTCCTCCCCCGACGGAAACGTGTTCGAGGGAGAGATCGCCCAGCTCATCCTGCGCGGCGCCGGCGGTGATCTTGCTGTGATGGCAGGGCACATCCCGTTTATCACGCCCGTAAAACCCGGCGTGTGCCGCTTGTTCGCGGAAGACGGCAGTGAAACTGTCGCCAAGACAGCAGGCGGTCTTCTGACTGTTGCAAACGAGGGTACAACCCTTCTGTCCGACAGTTTTGAATGGGTAGGATAACAAGCCATCGCTCGCTTGATAGCAGGACAGGCTGCTATTAAGGGCTAATTACTAACAACAAAAACTGCCACCCGTGCGGGTGGCAGTTTTTGTTGTTATGTAATGCTGTATTACACCATTTTTGTCGGGTCGAGAATGCTCTCGATTTCCTCGTCGCTGAATATATCCATACTTTTGAGTATTTCGCGCACGGGTTTACCGGTTTTGATTGCAGTTTTGGCAATATCCGCCGAAACTTTGTAACCAACGGTGGGACAAATAGCGGTGATAACACCCACCGAATTTTCAACGTGTTCTCTGCATTTTTCTTCGTTCGCAGTAATACCCGATACACAGTTTTCGGTAAACGTCTGCACCGCACCTGTCAGCACCACAATCGATTCAAACAGTTTGTGATACAAAATAGGTTCGGCGTAGTTCAGTTCCAACTGACCTGCTTCAGCAGCCATCGTGATGGAAACGTCGTTGCCCATAATACAGAATGCCGCCTGGGACATCACCTCGGGAATAACAGGATTTACCTTGCCGGGCATAATTGACGAGCCGTTCTGCATAGCGGGAAGGTTTATTTCTTCAAAACCGCAACGAGGACCGGATGACATCAGACGAAAATCGTTTGCCATCTTCGAACAAGAAATCGCACAGGTTTTCAGCACCGACGAAACATACGCGAAGGAGTCAAGATTCTGCGTGCCATCGATCAGATCCGGCGCTTTCGTAACAGGCAATCCGCTGATTTTCGCAATAGTGGGCGCAAGAGCATCTACATATTCCGGGTTGGCATTCAACGCAGTACCGACAGCCGTGCCGCCCATATTGATAGCATACATTTCTACAAGGGCTAAACCGAAACGCTCGATATCACGTGTAATAGCTCTACGGTATGCGCCGAACTCCGCACCTAAACGGATGGGGACAGCATCCTGCATCTGCGTTCTACCCATTTTGATGACATCATAGAAATCAATTTTCTTCTGCGCAAGCGCCTTTTCAAGCTTTACAAGCTCTCTGATAGCTTGTTTCAGCAGAACCAGCACCGTCATCTTGGCAGCCGAGGGAATAACGTCATTGGTGGACTGGGATCTGTTCACGTGATCGTTGGGATGTACAATCGTATAGTCGCCCTTTTCGCCGCCAAGAATTTCAATCGCTCTGTTTGCGATGACTTCGTTGGCGTTCATATTGGCCGTTGTACCTGCGCCACCTTGAATGGGGTCGCAAATAAACTGATCATGAAACTTACCTTCCAATATTTCGTCACAAGCCTGACAGATAGCATCCTTTATCTTTTCATCCAGCTCGCCTACATTGTAATTACAGATTGCACAAGCCTTTTTGATTTGTGCAAGAGAATTGATGAATTCCGGTCGGAGTCTTTGACCGGTAATTCTGAAATTCTCATGTCCTCTGAGCGACTGAACACCATAATAGGCATCTACCGGTACCTGTTTTGCACCAATAGAGTCCGATTCCGTACGAAACACCATAATTGTCTCACCCTTTTTCCATATTTTACGGTTTATGAAAAGTTACCTCTCTCCACTGTCATTATAGCACTTTAAAATAAAAAGTACAGAGGAATTTTTCAAAAACTGGGATTTTGGTGTGCAAATTTCACGCCCCCCTGCAATCCTGCGGATTGCGGGTTCGATTCGGTATCATGCGCAACGAATAAACAGGGACACCCACTAGGGTGTCCCTGTTTATTGGCTGGGATGGCTGGAGATCGAAGGTTTTGCTTTGCACGACTTCTCTCTCCAACTAATACCAAGCAAAACCCCAGCAATCCTGCGGATTGCGGGTTCGATTCGGTATCATACGCAACGAACAAAACGAGGCACCCAAAAGGGTGCCTCGTTTTGTTGGCTGGGATGGCTGGAATCGAACCAGCACGGGCAGAG
>JAZRQN010000078.1:0-1805 GCA_045649855.1 Acutalibacteraceae bacterium
TTTTTTACTCCGATTTTACACCAATTTGGTTACGGATTTTACAGCAGGGCGGTAGAATGTAACCGTAGTCGAGAGAATCGACGAGTAAATCCAGTAAAAAAATTATTCAAAAGGAGATTTTGAAAATGAAGAAAATTATTAGTTTGTTAGTTGTAGCGGTTTTGATCTGTACCGCAATGGTAGGTTGCTCCAAGTCGGAAAGTGTATCGACAGACGGTTCAACCTCGATGAGTAAAGTCATCGAATCTTTAAGTGAAGCATTCCAGGAAGAAACAGGCACAGAAGTTACTTACAATGCAACTGGTTCCGGCGCAGATATCGAAGCAGTTCTCGCAGGTATTGTTCCTGCTAACTAGGGGAGATAAACGAGCGACGGTAAGTTATAACCGTCGCATGTTATTATTTGTAAATATGGTTAGGGAGGCAATCAAACACATGAAAACCAAAGAAATGATAGACAACCAAACGGATACCGCCAATAAGCCCGGTGTTTATATTTGTTTTTCCACAGATATCATTCATAGCGGTCATATTGCCATTATCCAAAAAGCTGCTAAACTTGGAAGAGTAACGGTTGGTGTTCTCTCGGATGAAGCGGTAGCGAATTACAAAAGATTTCCCATAGTTCCGTATACAGAGCGCAAGGCACTCATTGAGAATATTCACGGTGTGGCAGAGGTTGTTGAGCAAAAGCAACTCAGTTATGTGGAGAATTTACGCGCTCTTAAGCCCGATTATGTGGTTCACGGCGATGATTGGAAGGAAGGATTTCAAAAAACCATCCGTGATGAGGTGATCGAGGTACTGGTTGAGTACGGCGGAAAATTAGTGGAATATCCGTATTCTAAAGATTATAAATATCAAGATATTGAAAAAAACTATCGTGCACAACTGGCGATGCCGGATTTGCGCCGCGGACAACTGAAAAAAGCTATCAACTTGAAGGGGTGCATTAATGCGTTGGAAGCACACAGCGGCATAACCGGATTGATCGCCGAGCAAACGAAAGTATATCAAGACGGCAAGACCTATCAATTCGATGCTATGTGGGTATCCAGCTTGTGCGACAGCACCGCTAAGGGCAAACCGGATATTGAATTGGTGGATATGACATCCCGTTTTCGCACTATAGATGACATCATGGAAGTAACGACCAAGCCGATCATTTTCGACGGCGATACAGGCGGATTGACCGAGCATTTTGTGTATACCGTGCAAAGTTTGGAACGCATGGGCGTGTCGATGGTCATCATTGAAGATAAGACCGGTTTGAAGAAAAACTCACTTTTTGGCACCGAAGTGGAACAGACGCAGGATACGATCCAACATTTTTGTGAAAAGATCCGTGCTGGGAAATCTGCACAAAAAACGAAGGATTTCATGATCTGTGCGCGTATTGAAAGCTTGATCTTGGAACGAGGTATGGAGGATGCATTGCAACGTGCCTTTGCCTTTGTACAGGCTGGTGCCGATGCCATTATGATCCACAGCCGCAAAAAAGATCCTACGGAAATCTTCGATTTTGTAGAGCGGTTTCGCGCTCAAAATAAAGACACGCCGATCGTGGTGGTTCCCACCTCGTTTAATGATGTTACGGAACAAGAGTTTAAGGATAGAGGCGTTAACATTGTCATCTATGCTAACCAGTTGACCCGTAGCGGCTTCCCGGCGATGCAAAAAACAGCACAGACCATTTTGAGCAACCACAGAGCCAAAGAGGCGGACGATATGTGTATGTCCATAAAAGACATCATTACCTTAATTCCGGAGCTGTAACGATGGCACAGAGAATATATTTCGGCGAA
>JAZRQN010000079.1:0-10464 GCA_045649855.1 Acutalibacteraceae bacterium
GCACGCCTGCGGCGCGTGGGCAGAACGCGTCGCATCACCTATCACAGCGCAGCTGCATCACTTATCACTTATTTACAAACAATCCTATTACGTGATATACTATTGAAAAGCGAGGTGTATATTATGTCAGAATCAAAGCTCAGGGAACTTTCTATGGATTTTTCCGTAGATATTATTGAATTAGTAAAATATTTGAAATCTATTAAAGAATCCATCATTTCCAATCAAATCGGCAGAAGCGGAACAAGTATCGGTGCAAATATACATGAGGCTCAATATGCACAAGGAAAGAAGGACTTTGTTTCCAAACTTGAAATTGCACTAAAAGAAGCAAGTGAAACGGGCTATTGGCTTGAACTTTTGTACAGAACAAAATACATTGATGAACAAACTCATAAAACACTTTCTGCAAAGTGTACTTCGTTAAGAGCAATGCTGATCGCTTCCTGCCGAACGGCAAAGGAGAATACAAAATGATCCATGGCATCGTCGATAGAAAGAATCACAAATTCTACACTTATATGAGCAAAGTTTTTCAAGCAATTAACAACGCTCACCTGCAATATAATTGGCTTATTACGGATTGTCTATGTTATCCACGTAATAAGGATATCGGAAAACTGCTCGATCAAGAATATTGTTGGTTGTCGGGCGATGAATTATCCGCTATAATTGAACAAGAGGATTTTCAATGGATTTGGGGATGTCTTTGCGGTTTTCCTAAAAATATTACAGTTGAAGAAGTCTTAAAATATCCATTGCCGTCTGCCGAAAATTATAATGGGTATTATCAAAATCCAGTATCTCTCCAACATCCGCTTTCCTCTGTAGAAATTGTCCCTTGTGACAGTTCGTGGACTCTTATTATTAGTAGGGATAAGGTTATCATAGATGGCTATCTGAAAAGATATCCCAAGTGTGAGGAGTTATCTACATTCAATCAAAGATAGGATTTACGCACCTTTCGCTTTTCTTTCCTACATTTTCGCACCGTTATACTGCTCTTTCGCAAAAGAAACAGCATCATCCGAATGGATGGTGCTGTTTCTTTTCGTAGCAGTAAATCGGTGAAGAACCTGTAAATCTCGCATAGCGAGATTTACGCAAAGAGGTTGCGCGGTATCAACCCTCGCCTTATTCCTATCCAATCGCAACCTCGGTTCGACATCCGTTAGCGTCCACCATGAAAAAAGTCACTTTTGTCTACCGACAAAGGTGGCTTTTTTCAATCATCATTTACCACAAAAATCCACACGGCGGTGCAAACGGTTTGTCAAATGTTGTCATATTGACTTTATAAATATAATGTAGTAAAATGAAAGGTAGAGTGTTTTGGCTCAACAGATTGAAATACCAACTATGGAGGTAGCGATATGAAGTTGTATATCGATCCCGGAACAGGCAGTATGCTGTTCACCATTTTGATCGGCGTGTTCGGCGCAGCTTTTTATTCTCTGCGTATGCTGATCATCAAGTTGCGTTTCCGCTTGAGCGGCGGTAAAAATGAAAATGCCAACACCGAAATCCCGTTGGCGATTTTTGCAGATCATAAACGGTACTGGCCCATTTTCGAGCCGGTCTGCCGCGCTTTGGAAAAGCGAAATGTTCCCGTCGTATATATGACTGCTTCCCCCGACGATCCTGCGTTGACCAACGCGCCGTCCAACGTCAAAGCAGAGTTTATCGGCGAGGGTAATAAGGCGTTTGCGCGTCTGAACCTGCTTTCCGCTACCATCCTGCTGTCCACCACCCCCAGTTTGGACGTCTTCCAGTGGAAGCGCTCCAAGGGTGTGAAATATTACGTGCATATTCCGCACGCCGCCAGCGAAATCGTTTTGTACAGAATGTTCGGTATCGACTACTACGATGCGGTTATGCTGTCCGGCGATTATCAGGAAAAAGATCTGCGCGATCTGGAGGCGCTGCGTGAATTGCCGCCCAAAGAGCTTGTAAAAATCGGCATCCCCTACATGGATGAAGCGGCAAAACGTCTGGAAACCGCCGAACCTATCGGCGACCATCCTCGCACGGTACTGCTCGCTCCTTCCTGGGGTCCCAGCGCGATTTTCAGCATCTACGGTGAAAAGATTTTGGAAGTTCTGCTTAAAACCGGCTACCACGTGATTGTCCGTCCTCATCCGCAATCCTTCACTGCGGAAAAAGAAATGATGGACAAGCTGATGGCGAAGTATCCCGACTCCGAACAGTTGGAATGGAACCGCGACAATGACAACTTCAACGCGTTGCACCGCTCGGATATTATGATTTCCGACTTCTCCGGCGTTGTGTTCGACTTCGCTTTGGTGCACAACAAGCCCATCATCTATGCAAACCCTGATTTCGACGTGAGCGTATATGATGCTTGGTGGCTGAACCGTCCGCTTTGGACCGCCTCTGCCCTGCCCCGTATCGGTGAACAGCTCACCGACGAAAACATGAACAATCTGAAAGAACTCATCGATAACTGCTTGACTAATCCGAAATATGCGGATGGTATCCGCGAAGTCAAAGCGGAAACCTGGTGCAACTTCGGCGAAGGCGCTGAGCGTGCCGCCGAATATCTGGTCAACAAATTGGAAGAATTGTCTAAATAAAAAGGGGGTGCTGTCATGAGTTTTTTAACCATTCTTGAAACTGTATTTCTCGGACCTTTGAAACTGGCGTTTGAAGTCATCTTTATGGTTGCCAACGACTTTGTGAAGCATCCCGGTGTCGCTATCATCATGCTCAGCTTGGCAATGAACATTCTGGTGTTACCGCTGTACCGTAGAGCCGATGCGATGCAAGAAGCCGCCAGAGATATTGAAAACAAGCTCGCTAAAGGCGTTGCGCATATCAAAAAGGCATTCAGCGGCGATGAACGCATGATGATCATGCAAACCTACTACCGTCAAAACAACTACAAACCCACCTCCGCTCTCAACGGTTCGGTGTCGCTGTTGTTGGAAATCCCGTTCTTTATGGCGGCATACCAATTCCTGTCCCACGCTGAAATCTTGAACGGCGTATCGCTCGGTCCTATTAAAGATCTGGGTGCTCCTGATGCGATGTTCAGCATCGGCGGTTTTGCTATTAATGTTTTGCCGATCCTGATGACCTTGATCAACGTCATTTCCAGTGCGATCTATCTCAAAGGTTTTCCGCTGAAAACCAAAATCCAGCTGTATGCGATGGCAGGTTTCTTCCTGGTGTTCCTGTACACCTCCCCTGCCGGTCTGGTGTTCTACTGGACACTCAATAACCTGTTCTCGCTGGTGAAGACCATCTTCTACAAACTCAAAAACCCGAAAATGGTACTGAACATCCTGACCGCTGTCATCGGCATCGGATTCATCGTACTGGGTGCCGGTCTGTACAACGCCGATTCGGTCAAGAAACAGGTTCTCTTGATTGCGCTCGGTCTGGCTTGCGAACTGCCGATGCTCATCACCATGACGAAGGACAATATGCTTCCCCGTCCCAAAAAGGCGGAAGCCAAACCCAATCGTTTGTATTTCCTGCTTGGCGGATTATTGCTCACCATCCTCACGGGTGTGCTGATCCCCTCCAACTATATTGCGGCAGAACCGCAAGAGTATATCAGCCTTTCCTACTTCCATCATCCGCTTAACTACGTGCTGATGGCTTCTCTGCTCGCCGCAGGCACTTTCATCGTCTGGATGAGCGTGTTCTACTGGCTTGCAAGCCCCAAAGGCAAAGTATTGTTTGAACGCATCATCTGGACCGCAGGCATCGTCATGTTGGTCAACTATATGTTCTTTGACATCGATCTCGGTTACATTTCTTCCGAGCTCAAATACGACAATATGATGCACTTTGCCATGAGCGATCAGTTGATCAACATCCTGGTTGTCGTGGTGGTCGCGGCTGTTGTATACTTCCTTGCAGTAAAACTCCCGCGCGTGTTGTCGGTTGCTGTCCTCGCCATCGCAGTGGCGATCGGTGGTATGTCGGCACTCAACGTCAACACCATTAACAACGCTATCACCGAACAGACCCACGGCTCTTACAAACAGGGTGATATCGCGTTCAACCTGTCCAAAGACGGTCAGAATGTCGTCGTATTGATGGTCGACCGCAGTGTCGGTAATATGATGCCGTATATCTTCAATGAAAAACCCGAATTGAAAGAGCAGTTTGACGGTTTCACTCATTACAGCAACACGCTCGCTTACAGCCCCGCGACCCGTTTCTCCACCCCTGCACTGTACGGTGGTTATGAATACACGCCGGTGGAAATGAACAAGCGTGATGACGTGAAATTGGTGGACAAGCACAACGAAGCGCTCAAAATGTTGCCTACCCTGTTCCAGCAAAACGGCTTTACGAGCAACGTCGGCAACGCGCCGTTTGCCAACTATCAGTGGACACCTGACACGTCCGTTTTCGATGATACCGGTATCAATGCTTTCACTACCGAAGTGATGTTCTCCAACGACATTGACAGCCAGAAACAGGTCATTGAAAACAACTATCGCAACTTCTTCTGCTTCAGCATTATGAAGTCTATGCCTCTCACCATTCAGCCTGCTATCTACAACAACGGTCAATACCGCCGTATGGCTGGCAGCGAAGAAAAATCCGGCGTGCAAATTGCCACCGATATTTCTCATGCAGAGGGCACTAACTGGCGTACACAAAGCAACTATGAAATGCTGACCGGTCTGTCGCAGATGACGGGTATCACCAACGACAGTTCCAACAACTTTACAACTATGCTATGCGACGTTACTCACGCACCCGGCCTGTTACAAACACCCGATTATGTGCCTGCTGACGTCATCGACAACGCTGAATACGACGAGGCACACAAAGATCGTTTCACTCTGCCTGATGGTACCACCCTCAACCTGACCACTGTCGAGCAGATGCAACATTACCACGTCAATATGATGGCGATGATCCAACTGGGCAACTGGTTTGATTACCTGCGTGAACAGGGCGTGTATGATAACACCCGTATCATTCTGGTGTCCGACCACAGTTGGGGTATGGGCCTGTGGAGCGACCCGAACCTCGGCAAGCTGGATCAGATCGAATCCTATGGC
The DNA here is from genome assembly GCA_045649855.1 of Acutalibacteraceae bacterium. Taxonomy (GTDB): domain Bacteria; phylum Bacillota; class Clostridia; order Oscillospirales; family Acutalibacteraceae; genus URNF01. The sequence goes on from JAZRQN010000079.1 coordinate 5,049, forward strand.
GCTTTGTTGATGGTCAAGGATTTTGGCGCGGAAGGTTTTACGACTTCCGACGACTTTATGACCATCGCGGACGTGCCTACTCTTGCTACCGATGACATCATCGAGAACCCCAAAAACCCCTTCACCGGCAACCCGATCAACAGCGATGAAAAGACCGCTCACGATCAGATGGTGCTGATGAGCTGGGACAACTTTGACACCAGCGGCACCACCTTCCACCCCTGGAACTGGGCGGCTGTCAAGGATGACATTTGGGATAAAAATAACTGGTCCTACAGCAGTGGCGAACAAATCGTTCTCAAAGAACACAAGCTTCCTTAACGAAACAGAAAAGCGACGGAGTAAATCTCCGTCGCTTTCTTTTATAGATTTTCCTTGCATCTCGATTAAAAAGTGGTATAATAACTACTGTATTCTTCAGAAAACCGAGGTAAGTATATGAGCATCAAAATCGGTATTTACGGTTACGGCAACTTGGGCCGCGGCATTGAAAACGCCATTCGGCAGAATGAGGATATGACCCTCACCGCCGTCTTCACCCGTCGTGATCCGTCCACCCTGCAGATCGGAACGCCCGACGTGCCCGTGTGCCACGTAGATACGGTGGAAGACTGGGTCGGCAAAATTGACGTAATGATCCTGTGCGGTGGCAGTGCGACCGACCTGCCCGTGCAAACTCCTGCACTCGCCAAGCTATTCCCCGTTGTGGACAGCTTTGATACCCACGCGAAAATCCCCGAGCATTTCGCAAACGTGGATGCTGCCGCGAAAGCGGGCAAGCATACTGCGATGATCTCGGTCGGCTGGGATCCCGGTATGTTCTCGGTCAACCGTTTGTATGCAGGCGCCATTCTCCCTGAGGGTAAAGACTATACCTTCTGGGGCAAAGGTGTCAGCCAAGGCCATTCGGATGCCATTCGCCGCATTGAAGGCGTTTTGGACGGCAAGCAGTACACCATCCCGAAAGATGCCGCACTGGAAGCGGTGAGAAGCGGTGTATGCCCCAATCTCACCACCCGCGAAAAACATCTGCGCGAATGTTTCGTGGTGGCGGCGGAAGACGCCGATAAAGCAAGCATTGAAAAGCAGATCAAGGAAATGCCCAACTATTTCGCCGATTATGACACCATCGTGCATTTCATCACGATGGAGGAACTGAAACGCGATCACAGCGGCATCCCTCACGGCGGTTTCGTGATCCGCACCGGTAAAACGGGTAAAAACTGCGAACACAATCACGTAATCGAATACAGTTTGAAACTTGATTCCAACCCCGAATTCACCGCATCGGTCATTGTGGCGTATGCGAGAGCAGTATATCGTATGAACGCGACAGGCGACTACGGTTGCAAGACCGTATTTGATGTCCCTCCTGCTCTTTTGAGCGCGAAACCTTATGCGGAACTGATCAAAGAATTGTTATAATCAAAAAGAGGCATTGTTTAACAATGCCTCTTTTTGATATTTTCGGGACGTCGAGTCGCCGTCCCCTACAAGCAAAAAATTGCCCGAAGATGGTTCTTCGGGCGGTTTTTTCATTAACCTAATTGTGCAAGGCTCTGTTCGAGCAACGCAATCTGCTCACGCAGACGGTCTGCGGTCTGGCGGTTGTTTTCCACCACCGCGGCAGGTGCTTTATCGGTAAACGCCTTATTGTTCAGACGTGCCATCACACCATCGAGCTGTTTTTGCACGTTTTCTTTTTCTTTGTTCAGACGGGCTCTTTCCGCATCCAGATCCACCAATTCCGCCATCGGAATCTTGATGGTCGCATCCGCGGTAACGATGCTCACCGCACCGTCCACGTCAAAGGATTTGCCGATCTGCACATTAGCGGCAGAAGCCAGACGCTGCAGGAACGGCACACCTTTTTCAAAGGTATCCGCAAACGCAGTTTCCACAAACACTTCCGCTTTTCTGGACGGCGGCACGTTCATTTCAGCACGGCGGTTACGGATCGCGCGGATAGCGTTCATCACACGTTCCATTTCCTGCTCGTCAGCTGTGAAGTTGAGCGCTTCGTCGTACACGGGCCACTTGGTGCGCATCAGCGTTTCACCGTTGTGCGGCTACGACTGCCAGATCTCCTCGGTGATGAACGGCATAAACGGATGCAGAAGCTGCAACATTGCGGTCATCACGTACACCAATACGCGACAAGCGTTATCGCCGCCATCGCCCTGCAAGCGCACTTTGCAAAGTTCGATGTACCAGTCGCAGAAATCGTCCCAAATGAAGTCGTACAGTTTCTGCACCGCGATACCCAGTTCAAATTTCTCCAGGTTGTCGGTTACTGCGGCAATGAGGGTGTTCAGTTTGGAGAGAATCCATTTATCCTCGAGGGTGAGCTCCTCGGGCAAGCCGAGCGCCACGTCCTTGTCGCCGATGTTCATCAGGATGAAACGGGAAGCGTTCCACAACTTGTTCGCAAAGTTGCGGGAGGATTCCACCTTCTCCTGAATGTAGCGCATATCGTTTCCGGGGCTGTTGCCGGTGGCGAGCATAAAGCGCAGAGCGTCCGCACCAAACTGCTCGATCACTTCCAGCGGATCCACGCCGTTGCCCAGAGATTTGGACATCTTTCTGCCCTGTGCATCACGCACAAGACCGTGGATGAGCACGGTGTTAAACGGTGCTTTGCCGGTATAGGCAAGACCGGAGAAAATCATGCGGCTGACCCAGAAACCGATGATGTCGTAACCGGTAACCAGGGTGTTGGTGGGATAGAAATAATCCAGTTCCGCAGTGTTCTCGGGCCAACCCATCGTGGAGAACGGCCACAAAGCGGAGGAGAACCAGGTATCCAGCGTATCGGGGTCCTGATCAAGATGCTTGCTGCCACATTTCGGGCAGGTGTCGGGCGCTTCTTTCGCAACGATGACTTCGCCGCAATCCGCACAGTACCACGCAGGAATGCGATGACCCCACCACAACTGACGGGAGATACACCAATCACGCGTACCGCGCATCCAGTTGAGATAGTTCTTGGTGAAACGCTCGGGCACGAAGGTAATCTCACCTTTTTCCACCGCTTCGATAGCAGGGCCTGCCAGGGGTTCCATTTTCACGAACCACTGTTTGGACACCATCGGTTCGATGTTGTTATGGCAACGGTAGCAAGTACCGACGTCGTGCTTTCTGTCTTCGGTTTCTTTGAGATAACCACCCTCTTGCAGATCGGCAAGAATCGCTTTGCGTGCTTCCATGGTGGTCATACCTGCGTACTTGCCGCAATCCAGCACCTGCGGTTCGTCAGCGGCGGCAAGACCGCTTTCAAACAGTGCATCGGCAGCGGCTTTGTCCGCAGCGCCGGTCATGTGGCCGTCATAGGTAAACACACGGATCATCGGCAAGGAATGGCGCTGACCGACCTCAAAGTCGTTGGGGTCGTGTGCGGGGGTGATTTTCACCACGCCCGTACCTTTGGTCATATCCGCGTGCTCGTCGCATACGATCGGGATTTCTTTGTCCAAGAGCGGCAGAATCACATGGCAACCGTGCAGGTGTTTATAACGCTCGTCCTCCGCGTTGATGGCAACAGCGGTATCGCCGAGCATGGTCTCGGGACGGGTGGTGGCGAGTTCCAGCTGTTCGCCCGTCTCTTTGACGGTGTACAGCAGATGCCAAAAATGACCGTCCTGCTCTTCGTATTCCACTTCCGCATCCGAAATGGAGGTTTTACATTTCGGACACCAGTTGACCATACGGCTGCCGCGGTAAATGAGGCCTTCTTCGTACAGACGGATGAACACGTCTTTGACCGCCTCAGAACAACCCTCGTCCATGGTAAAACGCTCGCGGTCCCAGTCGCAGGAAGAACCGATGGTTTTCAGCTGGCTGACGATACGGCTGCCGTATTTTTCTTTCCAAGCCCAAGCACGCTCCAAGAAGCCGTCGCGGCCGAGCATTTCTTTGGTAACACCCTCTGCGCGCATCGCTTCCACAACCTTCGCTTCGGTAGCGATGGATGCGTGATCGGTACCGGGCATCCACAAGGTTTCATACCCCTGCATTCTGCGCCAACGCACAAGGATATCCTGCAGGGTGTTGTCCAAAGCATGACCCATGTGCAGTTGTCCCGTAATATTCGGAGGCGGCATCACGATGGTGTACGGCGTTTTCTCTACACCGTTTTCATCCTTCGCGTGCGGCTCGGCGTGAAAGTATCCGCCATCCATCCAAAATTTATAGATGCGACCCTCTACCTCTTTCGGGTCGTACACCTTTGCGAGTTCTTTTCTTTCTGCCATTTTTTTCAGTCCTTTCGGCATACTTATGTACAGTATACTATATTACCATATACTTCTATATAAAATCAAGAAGTTTCGGCATAAAAATGAAAAGTCCCCATCTTTTTTACAAGATGGGGACTTCCCTCATAATAAAGGGGTGTTGAGGAGGGGAAATATACCCTTTAGCTGTGAAGAAAACGGTTGCGGCGCCGTTTCTTCCGGGTACAATAGCAGTGTATAACACAAAGATGAAGAATTCGTGAACATAGTTTGAAATCTTTGTGTAAAATATTTCCGCAAAAAATCAAACAAATGTTTGCATTTTCGGAAAATGTGTGTTATAATATGGGTAATCTCGGAGAAATTCGTGTTTTTGACATCGAACAAACAATCGAATTTTGCATATTGAAAGGATGAACCTGTGTATGAAAGCGTTGACCGAAAAACAGCAGAAAGTTCTCTCTTTCCTGAAAGAGCGTGCGCAGGACGGCGTGCCGCCGTCGGTGCGTGAGATCTGCACCGCCACCGGTATCAAATCCACCTCCACCGTGCACGCGTATCTGCGTCTTTTGGAAGATGAGGGCTATATCAACCGTCAAAGCGGTCTCAATCGCGCCATCCGCTTGCCGGGTGAGAACGTTGCCAGAGTCCCTCTGCTCGGTAAGGTAACCGCCGGTCTGCCCATCCTCGCCGTGGAAGAGGTGGAGGAATACGTTCCCTATTCGGGCGGCGGATACAATCCGGGCGATCTGTTCGCACTGCGTGTGTCGGGTACCAGTATGATCAATGCGGGCATTCACGACAAGGATATCGTCATTGTGAAAAAGACGCCGCTTGCCGATAACGGCGATATCGTGGTGGCGCTCATCGGTGATGAAGCAACCGTCAAGCGCATTTTCGTGGAAAAGGATCACATTCGTCTGCAACCCGAAAATCCTGAGTTTGAACCCATCATCGTCAAAGAAGTAGTGGTGCTCGGCAAGGTGGTCTCCCTGCTTCGATATTTCTAAGTGTATAATTGAAAACGGTGTGTCGATTGACACACCGTTTTTTTCATTACATACTGCTGATTGTCAACACACGGAACCGTCCCCTGTGTTATGTGTTATTTTATTCCAACGGGAACAATAACAATTTTTCCTAAATTTTCTAATATTTTCAACAGCGTGGTTAAGTTCTCGTGA
>JAZRQN010000080.1:0-5746 GCA_045649855.1 Acutalibacteraceae bacterium
TGAAGCGCGATAATTATACCTGTCAAATTTGTGGTAAATATATGCCAGATGAAATTGGGTTACACATTGACCACATCATTCCAATTGCTAAAGGCGGAAAAAGCGTAACTTCAAATTTAAGGGTCCTTTGCAGTAAATGTAATGGAAAAAAAGGAGCAAAATGAGTTGGCATCATAATCGTTCATAACCCCAAAACCAGAAACCGACCCAAAAGGGTCGGTTTTTTTGTTTGGTCGTGTGTTGGGTGTCCCCGAAGCCCGTCATATACAGTATTGATTTCAAGTTTTTAATATGCTATAATAAACCGATTTTATGTTAGGCGGTGGAATATGGAAGCATTTTTATCAACGCTGTCGCCAATGGCGACCCTCTTTTTTTGTATTGCGCTCGGCTTTGTATTAAAAAAAGCAAAGGTTTTTTCTGATGATGCAGGAAAAGTCATGGCGAAAATGGAGACCTGGATCTTCTTCCCCGCCTTGAGTTTTGTAACGATGGTACGTTACTGCACAATAGATTCCTTGATGACCCATGCTACCAACGTGGTACTGGCAAGCATCTCGGTGGCGATCTCCATGACCATTGCGATCATCCTTTCTCGCTTTTTTGTGAAACAAAAGAGTGCGGAGCGTGGTGTGTATCAGTATGCTCTCACCTTTGCCAACAGCGGGTATGTAGGTGATCCCATCGTACTGGCTATGTTTGGTGATGCAGCGCTTGCACAGTATAAACTGTTCTGCCTGCCTCTGTCTTTGGTCATCTATACGTGGGGTATCAGCGTTCTGACACCAAGCAATGCCAACAAGGGCTCTGCATTGAAGCGACTGCTGAATCCGCCCACCATTGCCATGCTTTGTGGTATTGCGATGGGACTTTTGGGGTTAGGCAATCATATACCCGTGTTTTTAACCTCGACTTTGGATTCTCTGAAAGCCTGCATGGGTCCCGTTGCCATGCTCCTCGCCGGCGTTACCATTGCTCGCTACGATTTTGTCGGCATGCTCAAGAAAACAAAAGTATATATTGCCACCGCTTTGCGTTTGGTGTTTCTGCCTGCTGTGCTGATTACAGCGTTGTATGGTGTGAAAACCCTGGCAGGACAGTTGTTCGGATTGTCTATCGGCAACGATGTGCTGTTTCTCTGTTTCTTCGCCTGCGCAACACCGCTGGGTCTGAACACGGTTGTGTTTCCGGAGGCCTACGGCGGCAACCCCGAAACAGGTGCCAGTATGGCGATGATCTCCCACGCCCTTTGCGTTATTTCAATTCCTTTATTATATGCAGTTATGGTAACCTTCTTTGGAACACCTTTTGCAGCCTAACCAAAAACCGATCCTTTAGCTTTGCTCGAGTGTTGGGTGTCCCCAAAGCGCGATGCAACTTTCCATGAAAAATGCTGCTTGCCGTTTACAAGGCGCAACAACTGTGATATACTGCTTGCAAAGAGGAGGCGCTGCTATGAATCCCGTTTTCTATGTAAAAGACTATGTCAAAACCGATATCACCGACAGTGAGGCCATCGAACTTTGCTTTGCGGCAGCGGCGGCTGTGGACGGCGAAAAAACGATCGTATTTGACGGTAGGGACTACCGCATCGACCGTGCCATTTTGGTGGATTCCGATACCACGATTGTGATTGATAACTGCACTATCAAGCAGAACGATTTTGTGTTTGACAATGTGTTCCGCGGAAAAAATGTCATCATCAACTGCATCAGTCCGTATATCACCCCGTGGGACGTTACGCCCATTCACAATGTAAAAATCATCGGCAAGGGCGATGCATACGTCATCGGTACGGACAAACCGCAAACGGGGTATCATCCGTTCTTTAACGAATATCAAACGATGGTGGGCGACTTTTTCGGTTGGCGTACCCATATGTTCAGTCTTTCCTGCGGTGTGAACCTGGAAATTGCCAATTTGAAGCTCCGTCAGACCATGTGCTGGGCGGTGTGTTTTGATAACTGCCAGCAAGTGCACGTGCACGATATCGATATTATCTCCAACGTCAAAAACGGCGACGGTATTGATTTCCGCTCGGGATGTAACCACTGCGTTGTGGAAAACATCACGGGCTTCACCTCGGATGACACGGTGGCGTGTACGGCGCTGTCCAGAGGCAAGCGCGAAAAGGAATTCTCACGGTATCTTTCCTGGTCTGAACCATACAACTGCTGTCACGAAGATATCGACGGCAACATTCACCACATCACCATCCGCAACATCCATACGGGCGGTCATCATCACGGTGTCATCTGTCTGTCCGCACACGGCAATCAGGTGTATGACATCGACATTGAAAACATCATCGAAACGACCGACGGCGACCGTGAGGCAACCGTCAAGATTTACACCGGTTACGGTGACGGATATAACAAGGGCGATATTCACGACATTCGCGTGAAAAACGTCACGTCCGAAAAAGCAAAATACGCCGTGATGGTCGCGTGCGAGCCGGAAAATTTGACTTTTGAGAACATTGTGCAAAATAATCCCGAGGGCGAAGTCGTTTTCAAAAGAGAGCAGTAAACGTAACCACCCACCGTAAGGCGGGTGGTTTCTTATGTAAAGTATTTACAAAACAGGAAATTGGTGGTATACTCGCTGTGGTTAAAAAACAAAAGGAGAAAAACTATGTTTGAGATCATCGCACAAATCATCGGCATTATTGCTATGATTTTTGTTATCCTTTCTTTCCAGGGTAAAAACGCAAAACAGGTCATCGGTTGTCAGATGATCGGCTGTATTTTGTTTATCATCAATTTCTTTATGCTGGGCGCTATCACGGGCGCATTGATGAACATCATCGCAACGATCAGAGCAATCGTTTACGTAAACAAAGAAAAATTCCGCGCAGACAAAGCTATTTGGCCTGTGCTGATTTCGGTTGCTTGTTTCGTATCGTACATATTGACCTTCACCGTGTTTCACAAAGACTTCGACCTCCCCAACGCCGTTCTCGAATTGTTGCCGGTGGTTGCCAACACCATTACCACCATCGCATTCCATACCGGTTCCGCCAAATGGATCCGTCGTCTGGGTGTGTTCGTATCTACCTGTTGGTTGATTTACAACAGTGTGAACTTTGCTATCGGCGGTATCCTTTGCGAAGTGTTCAGCTTGATTTCCATTGTGATCGGCTTTTTACGCCACGACCGCAAGAACAAAGAAATCGCGCAAGCGGCAGAATAACAACAAAATCCCCCAACTGACGGAACAATCCGAAAGTCGGGGGATTTTTTGAAGTATGCACGACGTTTTTGGTAAATGCGTCTGCGGTATTGCACAGTGTATGAAAATATGGTATACTGCCAAGAGCGCATCCCAAAACGGATACACAGATCACAATTTCGAGGTGTTCGGATATGTTCAGTAATATGATTAACACGACCAACAATCTATTGAGTTACGTATTGGTTGTTCTGCTGCTCGTCGGCGGTGTGTATTTCACCGTCCGCACGAAGTTTGTGCAATTCCGCTTGCTTGGCGAACAATTCCGCGCGGTTACCGAAAAGCCCAAAGACGGCAAGGGCGTTTCATCCTTTCAGGCGTTGATGGTATCCACCGCTTCGCGCGTGGGCACCGGTAATATCATCGGCGTTTCCACCGCATTGTGCCTTGGCGGTTTCGGTTCGGTGTTTTGGATGTGGCTGATTGCCATTATCGGTTCCGCCTCCGCGTTTGCGGAAAGCACGCTGGCGCAGATTTACAAAAAGCGCGGTCCGGACGGCAGTTACGGCGGCCCTGCCTACTACATTGAAGCTGCTTTCAAAAAGCGGTGGTTGGCGGTCATCTTCTCGGTGTTCTTGATCCTCACCTATGGCGTCGGATTCAATATGCTCGCTTCCTACAACCTGCAGGACACCTTCTCCGCTTACGGATTTTATGACAAAGCCATCACCCCGTGGATCATCGGCGGTATCGTTGCCGCGCTGGTCTGTTTTTGCCTGTTCGGCGGTGGCAAGCGCATCATCAGTGCCACCACCCTCATTGTCCCCGTGATGGGCGTTGCCTATATCCTCATCGCACTGATCATTACCATTTGGAACGCACCGCTTCTCCCCTCTATCTTCGCGCGGATCTTTGCGGATGCATTTGATTTGCAAGCGATTTTTGGTGGCTTTACGGGTTCTTGCCTGATGTACGGTATCAAGCGCGGCCTGTTCAGCAACGAAGCAGGCGTCGGCTCTGCACCCAATGCGTCCGCCTCTGCGGAAGTGGCGCATCCTGCCAAGCAGGGACTGGTGCAGGTGCTGTCCGTATTCATCGACACCATCCTCGTCTGTTCTGCCACCGCGTTTATGTGTCTGGCATCCGGCGTTGAGCCGAACGCAACGCTCGGCGGCGCAGGATACGTCCAGTTGGCGATGAAAACCACTCTGGGCGATTTCGGGCCTATATTCATCACTATCGCCATGATTTTATTTGCATTCACCACCTTGCTCGGCAACCTGTTCTACGTCGATAAAGCGTTTTGCTACATCCTGCGCAGAACGCCCGGCAAGCGCTTTAATACCGTATACTACGTCTTCGCATCCTTGCTGATTTTGGTCGGTGCAGGACTCAGCGCCGATATTTTGTGGGGCATTGCAGACATCACCATGAGCTGTATGGCGTTCATCAATATCCCCGTCATCCTCATCCTCGGCAAATATGTGTTCCGCACGTTGAACGACTATACCAAACAGCGAAAAGCAGGCAAAGACCCTGTCTTCCTCGCTAAAAACATTGATCTGCCACATCAAACAGATTACTGGCAGGAATAAAACAAAACCGGCTTTGCACCGTTGGATGCAAACCCGTTTTGCCGTTTATTTTTTAATCTGCTTGAAGTTACCGTAGGTTTCGTTCACCGTTTCAGCAAACGCGAACGTGCCGTCGTACTTTTGCAACAACTCATTAAAGTCCATAATCTGATGACGGTTGACCACGCAGATGAGTAACGTTTTCTCACTACCGCTGAAAGACCCTACCGCCGCCACACGGGTAGAACCGTGTTTGAGGTTTTTTGCAATATCCGCCGCGATCTCATCGGGGTGAGAGGTGATCACGGTAAACTTGCACGCGGTCTTGGTGCCTTTGATGATGGAATTGCCGATATAACTGGAAATAAAGCAATACATAATGCACAAGCAAACGGGTATGTAATTATACTCGAGCGTGCCGTCCGTGCTCGGCGAAGCGTACACGAAAAAGGATGCAATCGCCACCACCATATTCAAAATGAACGTAACCCAGAAGAAGTTCATATCGGGACGCTTTTTGCTGACATATTTGGATACGATATCGGTGCCTCCCGTGGATGCATTGAAACGGAAACAGACACCGTACACAAAACCGCTGAGCACGCCGCTCAAAATGACGGGGAAGATGATATTATGTCCTTGCGCATCATACTGAAAAGCGGTCAATCCCACCTTTTGCAGATACAAAAACACAAATGAATAGGTCAGGCAAAAACAAAGCGACCGTTTGGCAAACGCTTTGTCCACCAAAAAATACGCGAGCGCACACAACGGAATATTGATGATCAGCGACATATAACCGATACTGAAACCGGTCTTGTACTGAATCATGGTGGCGATGCCGTTGAGTCCTGCAGGTGCAAATCCGTTTTTGACGATAAACAACTGGTAGTTGAACGCCAACAGTACGGCAATCAATACAATGGCAATATACTGCCACAAGGCTCGTCCTTTTGCTTGCATATTTCTATCCCCTATCCTGTGATTTCAACTTTAAAGTC
>JAZRQN010000081.1:0-19249 GCA_045649855.1 Acutalibacteraceae bacterium
GGATGCCCAAAAGGGCATCCGGTCTTTTTGGCGGAGAGTTAGGGATTCGAACCCTGTACTTGGGACTTGTGTCCCAAGTACTGCGTTTTCCCCTTGTCGGTTTAGACAACCGCCATTTTGCTGTCGCAAAAATCGGGGAAAATCGATTGATTTCTCTGCGTACCCAAGCTCTACAAAAAAAGAAGTACCACCTGGCGGTGATACTTCTTTTTTGGCGGAGAGTTAGGGATTCGAACCCTGCACTTAAGGACGATGTCCTAAGTGCTGTGCTTTCCCCTTGGCGGTTTAGACAACCGCCATTTTTGCTGCACAAAAATCGGGGAAAATCGATTGATTTCTCTGCGTACCCAAGCTCTACAAAAAAAGAAGTACCACCTGGCGGTGATACTTCTTTTTGGCGGAGAGTTAGGGATTCGAACCCTAGGTGGGTTTCCCCACACAGCATTTCGAGTGCTGCACCTTCGACCACTCGGACAACTCTCCAAATATAAAACGGCGATCGGTTTGACCGACCGCCGTTTATTATAGCTGAATTCGATGCGCTTGTCAATCCTTTTCGGTCAACTCACGGAATTTTGCTATCCAATGCTCTGTGATCAGTGCATGGCCTGCAGGGGAGGGGTGCACGCCGTCTCCCGACCAGTGGGAGGCAGGCGCTACGTTTTGGATGGCATCATCGAAAATATCCTGCAACGGAATGGTGGACAGGTTGTATTTCTTTGCCAGGCGGCGCACGGCTTCACGGCGCAATGCGACTTCGCCGTTCAGAAAATCCCAGTTTACATCTGTGGCAGGTCCGTGCACCACAAACGGTTCCATCAGCACCACCTTGATGCCGGGGCAACCTGCAAAGGTTTGTTCCAGCATCAAATCGTACACCTTTTCAAACAATTCGGCAGACACGCCGTTTGGATTATCGCTCAACTCGTGCCACACATCGTTGACGCCGATGAGGATGGACATATAGTCAGGTTTCAGGTTGATGCACTCTCGTTTCCAGCGCGCCAACAAATCCACCACACGATGACCGCTGACCCCTCGGTTGATACATTCGTGAGCGGTGCCGTCTTTGGTGAGGGCGGCCGTTACCATCAACGCGTAGCCCATACCCAGTTTATCGCCGCCGCGACTGCAATCGGTTATAGAATCTCCTTGAAACAATATACGCATGCTAACACTTCCCTTTTCATCTGTCTGTTTGCAGTGTAACACGTGCGGGTCCGTTTGTCTATGGAAAAATGATATATTTTACCGCGTATTTTCACTCTTCACCGCCTTGAAGTAGCCTGATTTTTGTGCAAAACTCCTATTTATGTGTTGAAATACAATATTTTATTCCAAATTTTGTACAATATGCCCAAAGAAATAGGTTGCAAAGCACCGTAATATGCGATATACTATTAATGAACCTTAATTGGAGGGATAGCAATGACAAAAAAAGAACTCAAAGAAGCGTTAAGCAACAAACTGTTGCATAATTTTTCGGTACAGCCGGAGAATGCCACCAATGAGCATTTTTACAACGCGCTGGTACTGGTTTTGAGAGATCAGATGCGCGAGAGCCGCATCAAATATGTGTCCGAGACCCATAAGCAGGATGCAAAGCAGGTATACTACCTGTGCATGGAATTTCTGATGGGTCGTTCGCTCAAAAATACCTTGTACAACCTCAATCTGACTGCGGATGCTGCCTCTGTGCTCAAAGAGTATGGCATCAAACTGGATTCCTTGTATGAACTGGAACCTGACGCAGGTCTCGGCAACGGCGGTTTGGGTCGTTTGGCGGCTTGTTTCCTGGATGGTCTGGCGACCAATTCCATCCCTGCTATCGGATATTCCTTGCTGTACGAATACGGCATCTTCCGCCAGAAACTGGTGGACGGATGGCAGACTGAAATGCCTGATTTCTGGTTGCCCGGCGGCGAGAGCTGGTTGCTGCCGCGCCCCGAACTTGCCAAAGAAGTGCGCTTTGACGGCAACGTCCGCGAATGGTGGGACAACGATTTCCACCACGTAGAGCACGAAAACGCTAACGTGGTCATCGCACAGCCGTATGACTTGATGGTTGCAGGCAAAGACGGTAAAGCGGTTTCCACCTTGCGCTTGTGGCGTGCCACCGCACCCGGTATGGACATGTCCCTTTTCAATCAGGGCGAATATATGCGTGCGATGGAACAAAAGGCGATGGCAGAGGTCATCACCCAGATTTTGTATCCTGCCGACAACCACAGAGAGGGCAAATCTCTGCGCTTGTCCCAGCAGTATTTCCTCGTTTCTGCGTCGGTGCAGGACATTGTGCGCCGTCATCTGGAACAGTACGGCACGATGGATAACCTGCCTGAAATGGCGGCTATCCACATCAACGACACCCACCCGACCCTCGCCATCCCTGAGTTGATGCGCATCATGTTGGATGAATGCGGATACAGTTGGGAAGCTGCTTGGGATATTATCAAAAAGACCTTTGCTTACACCAATCACACGGTTATGGCGGAAGCGCTGGAATGCTGGCCGGAAGACCTGTTCCAAAGCCGCTTGCCCCGTATCTATCAGATTGTGCGCGAGATCAACGATCGTTACAGCGCGGAGATGATGGCGGCGACCGGCGGTGATACCAATAAGGTCAGCCGCATGGCGATCATCAGTTATGGTCAGGTCAAAATGGCGAACCTGTGTGTGGCGGCTTGTCATTCGGTCAACGGTGTTTCCAAACTGCATAGTGAGATCGTCAAAGAGACGGTGTTCCCCGAGGTGTACGAGGTAGCGCCCGAGAAATTCAAAAACGTTACCAACGGTATCGCACATCGTCGTTGGCTGTGCCAAGCAAACCCCGATCTTTCCAAGTATATCACCGATAAGATCGGCGGCGAGTTTGTGTACGATGCATCGCATCTGAGCGAACTGAAAGCGTTTGCGGATGATAAAGCGGCACTCGCTGACTTTATGGCGATCAAACGCAAGAACAAAGAACGTCTTGCGAAATATATCAAGGAAATGAACGGTGTTACCGTCAATCCCGATTCGCTGTTTGATGTGCAGGTGAAACGTTTGCACGAGTACAAACGTCAGCATCTGAACGCTCTGCACATCCTGCACACCTATCTGGAACTCAAAGCCAATCCCAATATGGAGTTCACGCCGCGTACCTATATCTTCGGCGCGAAATCCGCTCCCGGCTACTATCTCGCCAAAGAGATCATCCGCTTTATCTGCAATCTTGCCAAAGAGATCGAAAACGATCCGCTGGTGCGTGATAAACTGAAAGTGGTCTACCTCGAAGATTACCGCGTAACGTTGGCGGAACTGCTGATGCCTGCCGCGGATATCAGTGAGCAGATCTCGCTTGCAGGTACCGAAGCATCCGGTACGGGCAATATGAAACTGATGGTGAACGGCGCTATCACCTTGGGTACGTTGGATGGTGCAAACGTGGAGATCCACGAAGCGGTGGGAGACGACAACATCTTCTTGTTCGGTATGCGTACTCCTGAAGTGGAAGCGCGCAAACCCGGTTACGATCCGCGTGCACTGTATATGCAGAACCCCGACATTCATCGCGCTATTGACGTGATGTATCAGGGCTTTGGCGGCAGACAGTATGCGGAGGTCGCCGGCTCGTTGACCGGCAAAGATCCGTACATGGTATTGGCGGACTTCGAAGATTACCGCCGTGCACAGGCGCTGTCCGCTTCTGTGTATGCCGATCAGGAAAAATGGGCGCGCATGGCTCTGATGAACACCGCAGGCAGCGGCGTGTTCGCATCCGACCGTTCCATCCGCGACTACTCCGATCGCATCTGGAACTGCAGACCCGTTAAAATGAAATAAACAGCACACAAAAGCGCCCCATCCGCTTGGAGGATGGGGCGCTTTGCATTTGCAATTATCTCGCTTTTGTGGCGATTTCGGTTTTGATTTTCTCGATGAACTCGGCAAGAGGCATAGCGCCCAGATCGCCGTCCTTACGAGAACGGACGGATACAGTGCCGCTCTCGGCTTCTTTATCGCCGATAATGAGCATATACGGCACTTTTTGGAGCTGCGCTTCGCGGATCTTGTAACCGATCTTTTCGTTGCGCTCATCCCATTCGGAGCGAACACCTGCGGCAACCAATGCGCGGTTAACTTCGGCGGCTTTATCAGCCAAACGCTCGGAAATGGGCAGTACGCGCACCTGCTCGGGGGACATCCAGGTGGGCAGTGCGCCTGCGTATTTTTCAATCAGGTACGCCAAAGTGCGTTCGTAGCAACCCAAGGAAGTGCGGTGAATAATATAGGGGAGAGCTTTCTCGCCGTTCTCATCGATATAGTACATGCCAAACTTTTCGGCGAGCAACATATCGATCTGGATGGTAACGATGGTGTCCTCCTTGCCGAACACGTTTTTGTACTGAATATCCAGTTTCGGGCCGTAGAACGCGGCTTCGTCGATGCCGACTTCATAGTTGACACCGAGCGAATCCAAAATTTCGCCCATAACTTTCTGTGCGGTTTCCCATTGTTCCGCAGTACCCTCGTACTTGTTGTTCGGGTTAGCAGGATCCCACTGGGAGAAACGGAAGGTGCAGTCTTCCAACATACCGACCGTTTCCAATACGTATTTGGCGAGTTCCAGACAACCTTTGAACTCTTCTTACAACTGATCGGGACGGAGCACCAGGTGTCCCTCGGAGATGGTGAACTGGCGCACACGGATAAGGCCGTGCATCTCGCCCGAATCCTCGTTGCGGAACAGGGTGGAAGTTTCGCCCAGACGCATCGGCAGATCACGGTAGGAGCGCTGGCGGTTGAGGTACACCTGATACTGGAACGGACAGGTCATCGGACGGAGTGCAAAGCACTCTTTCTCCTCGTCGTCGGGGTCGCCCATGATGAACATACCGTCGCGGTAGTGATCCCAGTGTCCGGAAATTTTAAACAGTTCGCGTTTTGCCATCAAAGGTGTTTTGGTAAGCAGATAGCCGCGTGCCTGTTCCTCGTCTTCGATCCAACGTTGCAAGGTCTGGATCACACGTGCGCCCTTGGGTAACAGGATCGGCAGACCCTGACCGATGACGTCAACGGTGGTAAAGTATTCGAGATCACGACCAAGTTTGTTATGATCGCGTTTTTTGGCCTCTTCCAGTTTCTCAATGTGCGCTTCCAGTTCGGATGCTTTGGGGAACGCCACACCATAGATGCGCTTGAGCATTTTGCGGTTGGAGTCGCCGCGCCAGTAAGCGCCGGTAGCGGACAGCAGTTTGACCGCTTTGACTCTGCCGGTATCGGTGAGATGCGGACCTGCGCACAGATCGGTGAAATCGCCCTGGCGATAGAAGGACAGCTCAGCATCTTCCGGCAGATCGTTGATGAGTTCCACCTTGTACGGCTCATCTTTCATCAGTTCCAGTGCGTCAGTACGGGACAGCACGAATTTTTCAAGCGGCAATGCCTCTTTGATGATCTTTTTCATTTCCGCTTCGATCTTTTCGAGAATTTCGGCGGTGAAGGTCATTTCGGTGTCAAAATCGTAGTAAAAACCTTCGTTGGTGGCAGGGCCGATAGCAAACTTCACGTCGGGGAACAGGCGTTTGACCGCCTGCGCCATAATGTGAGAGGTGGTGTGCCAATAGGCCTTTTTGCCCTCGAGAGCATCAAAAGTCAAAAACTCCACTTCGCAGTCGGCAGTGAGTTCAGCGCGCAGATCGCACACCTCGCCGTTTACTTTCGCCGCACAGCAGTTGCGGTACAGACCCATGGAAATATCGCGGCACAAAGCATCCAGCGTGGTGTTTTCCGCCACCTCGCGGATGTCGCCTCTTAAATTGATCTTCAGCATTTTCAAAACTCCTTTTGATTCTTTTCGATTATAAAAAAATCCCGTCCCTGACAAAAGGGACGGGATTTTACAATCACGTGGTTCCACCCTCGTTTTGCGATAGCATCGCACTCGGGAGACCGATAACGGGGTCAGCCGTCGCGCCTTATATCGGCGCACACTCCGGGGTGGTAGCGGTTGCACATTCACACGTCCTCACACCAAACGGACGCTCTCTGAGAGAATGGTTGCAAACACCGTGTCCCCATCAACGTTTCTGCTGATGGTATTCAGATTATTCTTCAGCGGCAATGTTGCGGCGCTCGAAGAGACGGGAGATATCGCCCAGCGGATCATCGTCGTCTTCTTCCACCTGCAAGGACTGCCAGGAGGGGGTGCTGTGCTCGGAGGGAGCGATTACGCCTTTGCGATCGTGGCCAACGTAATCGTTGGTCAGACCGGTGGCGATAACGGTTACGCTGACCGTATCGTTGTCATCGGGATTGAGCACGTAACCCCAGATGATGGTGGCGTCGGGATGTACCACACCACTGACAGCGGAGGTCGCCTTATCCATTTCATCGAAATCGAAGTCTTCGGGAGCACACACGTTGATGAGCACGCCGCGAGCACCTTCGATAGAGGTTTCCAGCAGGGGGCTTTCGATAGCCGCTTTGGTTGCCATTTCGGCACGGTCGGCACCGGTTGCCTTGCCAACGCCCATGTGTGCGAGACCGGCATCTTTCATGATGGTCAGCACGTCAGCGAAGTCGAGGTTGATATCGCCGGGCATTTTGATGAGGTCGGTGATGCTCTGCACACCTTGGCGCAGAACGTCGTCCGCCATTTCGAACGCGTTTTTCATGGTGATCTTGGTATCGGTTACCTCACGGATACGATCATTGGGGATCACCACCAAGCTGTCAACGTGCTCTTTGAGCGCGTTGATACCGTCAAGCGCCTGCTCCATACGGCGGTTGCCTTCGAAGCTGAACGGCTTGGTTACGATACCGACGGTGAGGATGCCGAGATCTCTGGCGATCTCCGCAACAACGGGAGCCGCACCGGTACCGGTGCCGCCGCCCATACCGGCGGTGATGAATACCATATCGGTACCCTGCAGAGCTGCCGCGATCTCATCACGGCTCTCCTCAGCGGCACGTTCGCCGCGCTCGGGATTTCCGCCCGCGCCTCTGCCACGGGTCAGTTTCTCACCGATCTGAATTTTCTGTTCCGCGAGGGACAGGTTCAAAACAGCAATGTCAGTATTGATAGCAATGAAATCCACACCGTGAACTTCGGCACGGATCATACGGTTGACAGCGTTTCCGCCGCCGCCACCGACACCTACTACTTTTATAACGATGCCATCTACGCACTCGTTTTCAATCTGCATCATAGCGCAACATCCTCCCTTTTTTCAGCTCTCTATTATATACATATTTTGCATGATACTTTTATATATTTTAATAGTACCATACCATCCTGAAAAATTCAACAATTTTTGAAAAAAATCATTCATTTTCCAGAACATCTTTGGGAGTGTATATAATTTTGTCGTTTGCGTCGGTGTTATCGCTGTATGATGAGAAATCCAACTGTCCCGAAACACTGCCGCCGTTGTGTTCCAATACACCCGGCAAACTCTGCGCAAACAGAGAAATTTCGGTTTCCAGATTACTCTCGTTGCCGAGAACGACGGTCAGTTGGTTTTTCCAGTTGAAAGAAATACGGGTTTTGTCGCGCATATCGATGCCCAACACGCCCTCAATGTTGTTTTGTTTCAGGGCAGCTAAAATGGTGTTAACAATGCCGATGCTGCGTTCGTCCATGGCGGTGGCACCGATCTCAGCGGTTTCCGCCAGCACGGCACCTTGCAGATAGAAATACCGACCCGGATGATCGCTTTCCATCGGGAAAGTTTCCAGAATTTTGCCGTTTGCGCCTACCACCAACCATTGACCGTCGCCGTACATGGCGCCAACCACTTCGGTTTCCACAATGTCAATTGTAAGAGTGTTGTAGGAACTGTTTTTGACCGTTGCGGTCTGTACGTACGGAAAAGCGGCTTGAATGTTTTTTGCCGCGGTCGCTTTGTTGACCGAGAAAATGCTTTGCCCGACTTTCAATCCGCTTTCGCCGATGATGGCATTATTGTCATACTGCGTATTGCCGTTCACGGTGATGCTTTTAACGGTGAAATTCTGAAACCACGATTGCCCTGCTTGCGGCTGTTTGCTGTTTCGCACAAACATAATGGCACCTGCCAGGGCGATAGAAAGCGCAACAATAACGCAAAAAAGCACCACAACCACTTTAAAACGGTTGGGGGTCTTGGGTTTTAAAGGTTTGATAGGTGCTTTTGCCATATACAACGTCCTTTCGTTATTCTAATCGTACCGATGCGCCCAGACGGCACAGCGTTTCGGGGAGATCGGCATAGCCGCGGAAGATGTGTTGCAAAGCGGAAATTTCGCTGTTTCCCTCTGCCGCCAACGCCGCGATGACCAACGCCGCGCCGCCGCGCAGGTCGGTGCATCTTGCAGTCGCACCCGACAGGCTGTGTACGCCTTCAATGACGGCTGTGCGCCCTTCTACTTTCAGATGTGCGCCAAAACGGGTCAGTTCGTCCGCGTAGGCGTAACGGTTATCGAAAATCGTTTCCACAAAAATGCTGGTTCCTTCTGCCAGACACGCGGCGGCAACAAACGGTGCGGCAGCGTCGGTGGGGAATCCGGGATAGGGGGTGGTGCGAACAGGCGGAAAACGGCGCAGACGGTCGCGTGTGGTACAAGCTACCGTGTGTTCTGCTACCCGTATATCGCAACCTGCTTCTTCCAACAGTGCGGTCATGGGTGCGATGTGCGGCGGATAGATGTTTTTGAGTAAGATGTCACCGCGCGTAACCGCCGCCGCGGCGAGATAGGTTGCCGCTTCAATGCGATCGGGGATAATACTGTGGCAGGTGCCGTGCAATCGTTTGACACCTTCAATTTCCAAAACGCCTTCTGCGACGGTCGTAATCTTGCCGCCGCAAGCGTTCAGGAAGTTGCACAGATCCTGAATTTCGGGTTCACGGGCGGCGTTACGGATGACCGTTTTACCTTTTGCGGTAACCGCCGCTAATAATATGTTTTCGGTTGCGCCTACGCTGGGGAACAGCAGGGTGATATCACTGCCGTGCAGTTCGCCTCGTATGCGGCAATCGATGTGTCCGTGGTTTTCTTCGATATGTACGCCCATGCGTCGGAGTGCGGCGAGATGCAGGTCGATGGGACGTGGTCCCAGTTCGCATCCGCCCGGATACGACAGGTGCGCTTCGCCGTATCGTGCAATCAACGCACCTAAAAAGATGATAGACGAGCGCATTTCGCGCATCAGCCGATCGGGGATGTCGGTGCGGCATACACCGCCGGGATGCACCGATATGACGGGATATTCCGCGGTAACGTCGCAACCCAGGTGTTGTAAAATACGCACCGATGCTTCCACGTCGGACAGGCGTGGGCAACTGTGTATTTCGCTGACGCCGTTCACCAACAGCGTCGCTGCCAGAACGGGCAACACGCTGTTTTTAGCGCCGTGGATGTCAATATCGCCCTGCAGGCGCTGTCCGCCTTGTATCAGCAATTTTTGCATAATCGTTTCCTCCCGCAACAATATTACAGGAACAAACTATGCAAAAACCGTGCAAACGGTTAATCGATATGCAGGGTTTCCTTGATAACCGCCATGATCCGCGCATCTGCGTCGCGGATAGCCAGTTTTTCGGCATTATCCGCCATTTCCTGCATATAGGCAGGGTCGGCGGTGATCTGTGTAATGGCAGACCACAAACTGTCTACCGTAAGATCTTTTTCCTCGATACAAGCGGCGGCACCGTTTTTCACCAACGCCATAGCGTTGTGATACTGGTGGTTTTCCGCCACGTAAGGGGAGGGGATGAGAATGGCAGGCTTGCCTGCGGCGGGAATCTCACTGAGCGTCATTGCGCCGCAACGGCTGATGATCAGATCTGCCGCCGCCATACAACGCGGCATATCGTCGATGTATTCACGCACCGCGATGCCGTTGGCGGTGAGCGGTACACCTTTTTCTTTGAGTGCGGCACAGGTGGTGGTCCAACCGCCTTTTCCCACGCCGTGAATATGTTGCAATTTGCCTTCTTTGCGACTGCGCTCCAAAACGCCGACCATCGCTTCGTTGATGCGGCGCGCGCCCAAACTGCCACCGAACGACAGCACCAGCGGACGTTCGTCCAAGCCGAGTTCCGCACGGGCGGCGGCTTTGGCTTTTGGCGTGTGCAAGGTTGCAAAAGCAGGGCGCAAGGGATTGCCTGTTACGATGCATTTGCAGTTAGCAGGCAGGTGGCGACGCGCTTCCTCACTGCACAGCAGTACGGTGGCGCCTTCTTTTGCCAACGCTTTGACCGTAACGCCGGGGAATGCGTTGGATTCATGCACCAAAACGGGAATGCGCATTTTAAGCGCTTTGCGCAAAATCGGACCGCAGACGTAACCGCCTGTACCGATTGCAATATCGGGTTTGAATTCTTTCAGTATATCCGCCGAAATGCGGCTTGCCGACAAAACGCAGGCGACCGTTTTGCAGTTATAGAGAATGCTTTTGGGCGCGAAACTGCGTTTGAAGCCCTGTACTTTTACGGTTTTGATGGGATAGCCTGCTTTGGGGACCAGTTCGGTCTCCATTTTGCCTTCTGCACCGACGAACAGAAATTCCGTGTCGGGATATTCGCGGCGGATGCTGTCAGCGATCGCCAATGCGGGATTGATGTGGCCGGCAGTACCGCCGCCGGTAACCAAAACGCGCATAAAACCGCTCCTTTCTAAGTAGCTGAAGGGCTAAAAGCCGAATGTGATGTTAGTGGAATGGAGCATGCAAGGTGCTTACGTGTTTTTGCTGCGCTTCAAGTTGGCTTGCCTGGAAACGGATAATACGATGCCCATCTGTGCCAACAACATCTCTAAGGATGTGCCGCCGTAGCTGAAGAAGGGCAGACTGATGCCGGTGTTGGGGAAACAGTTGGTAACCACCGCCAGATTCAGCAAAACCTGTATGCCGATCTGTGCGGTCAGACCTGTTGCCAGAATAGCGCCGAATTTGTCCGATGCGTGCATGGCGATGTAAAAACCGCGCCAGATGAGCAGAGCGAACAGCAGGATGATAAATACGGCGCCGATAAAGCCGAGTTCTTCGCACACCACCGCGAAAATGAAGTCGTTTTGCGGTTCGGGGAGGAAGAGATGTTTTTGACGAGAGTTGCCGGGACCTTGACCGAGCAGACCGCCCGAACCGATCGCAAACAACGATTGCACCGTTTGCCACGCTTGCGAACGTCCCGTGTAATCACGGTTGAACACAGCCATCGGATCGCGCCATACGTCGATGCGTTCCTGTTCGTAACCGAACACGAATACCATCATTATAACCACTGCAACACCCAGTGCAATGAGGAGGAGCAGATAGCCTTTGCGGCAACCGCCCACATACATCAACACCAATCCCAGCAAGCACAGAAGAATGGTGCCGGACAGGTGAGGCTCGATCACGACCAGGGCGCAGGTGATACCCAAAATGGCCAAAAGCGGAAAGAATCCTTTCAAAAGGCTCTTGATATGCTTGTGATTCAATGAGATCAGGTGTGCAAACAGCAGGATCATAGCGAATTTCGCCACTTCGGAGGGCTGGAACTGGATGCCGGGCAGACGGATCCAACGGTGGATGCCGTTTTCTGCGGGCATCAGCAGTGCGACGCCTAACAAAACGAGCGAAACGACCCAGGCCGGCCAAGCAAAGATATGCCAGCGATGATAATCCATCAGAGACGCCGCAAAAACAGCGACAACGCCGATAACGGCAAAGATCAACTGGCGTTTGATGAAATAAAAACTATCGCCGTCATTCCAATAAAAGGAGTAGGCGTAGCTGGCGGAATACAAGCAGATGAGGCCTGTTACCAGCACGGCAAGCAGAATGATCAAAAACGGCATATCAAATCCTGTTTCTGCGTACCAGAACTTCTTTTTGCGACGGCGAATCGCCGCGGTGGGATCTGCTTTCATGGATACGACCGACAATGCTATCCTCTCCTTCTTTCAAAACTCTTTTACAGTATGAATGGAAACTGCTGTTTTATGCTTTGAAAAACAGCAGCAAGGCAATCGCGCCGCCGATGACGGTAACCGCCGAGAAAACGGTTACGATGGTGTTTTCACTCCACTTGCACATTTCAAAGTGATGGTGAAGCGGTGCCATTTTGAACAGGCGCTTACCTTTGGTGATTTTGAACCAGCCGACCTGCAAGATGACCGACAGGTTTTCGAGTATGTAGATGATGCCGACGGGCACAAGCAGGAACGGCACGTTGAGTGCGAACGCAATACCCGTCAGGAAACCGCCGATGTACAGCGAACCGGTATCGCCCATAAACACCTTGGCGGGATGCAGATTCCATACGAGGAAGCCTGCCAGCGCGCCTGCAAAGGTTACGGCGAGGATGCTGATGTCAAAGCGTGCGAACGTGCCTGCGATGATGATAAACGGCAGGGTTGCGATAAAACTGACGCTGGAGCAAAGACCGTCCACGCCGTCGGTGAGATTGGTAGCGTTGCTCATGGCAATGACGACAAATACGCAAAAGGGAATGTACCAAATGCCGAAATCAACAGCATTCAAAACAAACGGCACGTATACGTAATGTGCGCCGGCGAAATACATCAACAAGGCGAATGCCAATGCAACCAACAGTTGCGCCAACAGTTTTTGCAGTGCGGTCAGACCGAGATTGCGCTTTTTAACCACTTTGATATAGTCGTCTGCAAAACCGATGAGGCCGCAAAACAGCGGTAACAACAACGCGCCGAGCAGTTTGACGGTCTGCATATTGGGGGTCAACAGCGGTTGCCCCGGCATGGCGAACTGGCAAATCAGAATGGCGAGCACGGCTGTCAAGGTTGCGCCGAGGATGAAGATGAGACCGCCCATGGTGGGAGTGCCTTGCTTGTTTTGATGCCATTTGGGACCTTCTTCGCGAATGGTCTGTCCGAATTTTAGACGCGCCAGTTCGGGAATCATACATTTGCCGAGCAGAGCGGAGATGCTAAAAGCGGCAAAACCTGCAATCGCTAAAATGATACTTTGTGTATTGGTCATGATGATCGTCCTCACTTTACGTTTTCGGCGCGCGCGAGCAATGCATCCGCAACCACGTCGCGTTCGTCCAGGTGAATGGTGCCGGTGGACAAAATCTGGTAGGTTTCGTGCCCTTTGCCGGCGAGCAAGACCGTGTCGCCCTCTTTGGCGTTTTGGACAGCCCAGTGAATGGCATCAACGCGGTTTTCGATGCGTTTGATGGTCGCTTTGCTGTTTTGCATACCTGTCAGAACGTCTTCGATAATGGCGGTGGGATCTTCGCTGCGCGGATTATCCGACGTTACCACTGCGATATCGGATAATTCAGCGGCGATAGCGCCCATTTTGGGGCGTTTGGTGCGATCGCGATCGCCGCCGCAACCGAACACGGTAATGAGTCTGCCTGCACAACATTCTTTCATGGTGCGGCAGATGTTTTCAAGACCGTCGGGGGTGTGCGCGTAGTCGATCACAACGGTGAAATTCTGATTGGTGGGTACGATCTCCGCACGGCCTTTAACGCCTACGGCTTCGCACAATGCACGCACGACGGTATCGAAATCGATGCCCAGCGTGATCGCGCAAGCGGCGGCGGCCATACCGTTGTAAACGGAGAACTGACCGGGGATGTGCAGATGCACGCGACCGATGCGATCAGCACCGATCAATTCAAACCGCACACCATCGGGTTTGTGGCAAATGTTTTTGGCGACGAACTGTGCGCGGTCGTCCTTCGCGGAGTAGAACGAGATAGGACAGGTGAGTCCGTCGGAAATCTGCGCGGACCACGCATCGTCTGCGTTGATAATGCCGTGTTTGGCGATGGAAAACAGTTTTTTCTTGGCAAGCATATAGTTTTCCATTGTGCCGTGATAATCCAGGTGATCCTGCGTCAGATTGGAGAATACGGCGGCGTCAAAGGTGCAACAACCGACACGATCCTGATCGAGCGCGTGGGAAGATACTTCCATGACGCAATATTCGCAGCCTTCCGCGACCATCAAAGCGAACAAACTTTGCAAATCGTATGTGTCGGGGGTGGTATGCGCGGTGGGGACGATGCGGTCGCCGATCATATTCTGAATGGTGCCGATCAGTCCTACCGTATGACCCGCGGCTTCCAGAATACTCTTGAGCAAGCACGCGGTGGTGGTTTTGCCGTTGGTGCCGGTTACGCCCACCAGATGCAGGCGGTCGGCAGGGTGTCCGAACCAGTTGGCGGACAAGATAGCCCACGCGGTTCTGCCCACGGGGGTGATGATCTGTCGGGGCAATCCCAGATCCCGTTCGCACAGAATGACGGCAGCGCCTTTTTCCAGCACGGCGGCGGCAAAGTTGTGGCCATCCACGGCAGTACCGCTGATACAAACGAACATGGAACCTGTCTCTACCTTGCGAGAGTCGCAGGTGATGGCGTTGATTTCGGTATCAAGGTCGATGTCGTGCGGTTGTACGTTGACACCTTCCAATAATTGGGACAGTTTCATGGGATGCTCCTTTCCTCACGTTAACCGCCGTCTGCGCTGTCTTTATACAAGAAGGAGACGGTGATGGTAGTGCCGGGGGCGACTTTTTCGCCCGGGGCGATGCTTTGCTTGTTAGCGGTAGTCTGACCCGAATCCAGGCCGACGCCCGACAGTTGCAGGTTGAGTCCTGCGTTGGTAGCGGCAAGATTTGCTTCCGCCACGCTCTTGCCTACAAAGTTCGGTACGGTAACGGTCTTTGTCAGCGAATCTTCATCGGTATACAGCACGACCACGCCGCCTTTGGGGATGGATTGTCCTGCTTCGGGCATTTGTCGCAACACGGTAGAACCGCTGCCCACAACGCGAACCGACAGATTGGCGTTGGACAAAGTCGCTTGTGCCGCGGTGAGCGTTTGGTTGGTAACGTTGGGGGTGGTAGTGTTGAGTTTCGCCAATTCCTCTTCGGTGTATTTAGGTTCGACACCGAGGTAGGGGAGTACTTCGGATAATACCTTTTGTGCGATAGGCGCGGCGATTGTGCCGCCGTATCGCACGGCGCTTTGCGGTTGGTCGAGCAGAACGAGAATGGCGATCTGCGGATCATCCGCGGGTGCGAAACCAGCGAAAGAGGCGACCACTTCGTTGCCTTCCATATCACGTTTTTCGGAAGTGCCGGTTTTGCCTGCGACGCGGTAACCTGCGACGTATGCACTCTTACAGCCGCCGCCGTTGACCGCCGCTTCCATCATATCCGACACCGTGGCGGCAGTTTCTTTGGAGATTACCTGTCTGCGCACCTTGGGTTCGGTGTTCTGCACAACGTTGCCGTTGCCGTCCAACACCTGCTGGACCACGTACGGCGTGAGCAGTTTTCCGCCGTTTGCAATGGCGGAAATGCCCGAAATCATCTGAATGGGGGTGATTTTGTTGGTCTGACCGAACGCGGCGGTCGCCAGAGATGCAGGCATTTCGTTGAGCACCTGTTCGGAGTGGAACAAGCCTGCGTTGGAAACTTCGCCGCTCATATCAATTCCCGTCTTTTCGGTGAAACCGAAAGCGGTGAAATATTTGAAAAGATTGGTACCGCCGATTTTCAAGCCCAGTTGCATGAAATAGGGGTTGCAGGAGGAGGAAATAGCGCCGGGCATATTCAAAGTGCCGTGGCCGCCGTGTTCGTGGCAATGGATGGTCCAGCCGCCGACCACATAGTAGCCGGGGCAGCTATAACTGGTGTTGATGGTGCCAAGTCCTTCTTCCAACGCTGCTGCGGCGGTAAACACTTTGAAAACCGAACCGGGTTCGTAGGTGTCCGATACCGCTTTATTTCTCCACTGATCTTTGAGAGCCTGAGAACGCGCTGCTTCCTGCTCTTCTTCGGGCAGTTGCGCGATTGCGTCAACAACGGTCTGATCGGCGATCTCAAAGGGTTTGTTGGGATCATAGTCGCCTTTGGTTGCCATTGCCAAAATACCGCCCGTGTTGACGTCTTGGATGATGATAGCACCGCGATTGGTGGTGCCGGTGTCAATGACCGCTTCCGCCAAATATTTTTCGGCGTACATCTGCACCGTCTGATCCACGGTCAGTACCAGGCTGTTACCGTCCTGTGCGTCCACGACTTTGCTGTATTCGAGTTGGGTCGGCATCTCGTCGCCCCAACCGTTTTGAGAAGAGATGATGCGACCGGGTGTGCCCGACAGGATGTCGTCGTATGCGGCTTCCAGTCCTTCCAGACCGTTGCTGTCCGAGCCGGTGAAGCCGATGACGTTGGACAACAGCGTGCCTTGCGGATAATACCGTTTATAGTCAGGAATGATGCTGAACACACCTGCAAGACCGTTTTCGGTTACCCAGGTACTGAAATCTTCCTTCTCTTGATATTCTACCTTGGTTTTGACCACTTCATACTGCGAATTTACTTTTCCTGTCTGCTGGAACAGTTTTTCGCGGTCAACGTCCAACAGCGAGGAGAGATTGTCGGCGATATACGCGCGCAATTCATCGGTAGTGTTGACGTCGGGGAGGTCATCCAGGTCCACTTCCAAAATATCTTTCGGAGACATGATCAGTCGCCATACGTCTGCAGATACGGCGAGCGGTTCCATGTTGGCATCGTAGATAGTGCCGCGTTTGGCAGGCACGACGCTGTCGCTCATTTGCTGTGCTCTGGCGCGGGATAACCATGTATCTCCTTCCACCAACTGTATGATCGCCATGTTCGCAATGATGATCAAAGACAGCAGGAGCAACAACGCTAACACCACGTAACTGCGCAGGTTCATGGAAGCGGAAGGCTTTTTGGTTTCGATGGTATTTTCGGTGGTTTTTTTTGCCATGCAGAGCACCTCCGATTTCATAAAAAGTAAGAAAGAGAGTCAAGATATTCTCCCAACTCTCGGTGTTTATATATACCTATTATTCTGCTCGGCGACCTATGCCGATTTTACGAGAAAAGTTGGCAGACGGAATGCCACAGCGATGCAAAGAAGTTCGTGTTGCCGGAGGCGACGGTTACGGTGTCGGTTCCGGAAACGGTGATATAGCAGATCTGGCTGTTGTCCGCCATTTTCATGCCGTGTTCGAGAGCGTATTCATTTACGTTGGCGATGGAGGTCTGACCGGCCAATTCGGATTCCAGACGAACCTGTTCGCTTTTCACTTCGGCCAAACGCGTTTCGCTTTCTGCGATTTTGGAGTTGAGCTCGGTCAACTGCACGTTAGAGGTGATGAGCAGACCGATGATACCGAGTACGACCAGAGCGATCGCAACGTAAGCCGAGACATTGAGCGCGGTTTGCAGATGCGCGCGGCGGCTGTTGCTTTTCATTTCTTTTTTGTTCGGCTTCAAAGCGACCAGTTTCGCCTTTTTGCTTTCGAACAACGACAGATCGTATGCAGCACTTTGCGATGTGTTCGGCATATATGCTCCTCCTTTATGTTTTACTTCTGAATAAAGTTATTTTTATTCCTTAAATATATCGTGCGTGTAACCGCTGGATACATCTGAGTTTTGCGGAACGGGAACGGGAGTTTTGCTTCAGTTCTTCCGCAGAAGCGGTAACGGGTTTTGCAACGCGTCCCGCAGGCGTCCGTCCGCAGGTGCAAACGGGGAAATCTTTGGGGCAGATGCAACCTTGTTTCCATTCGTTGAACCGCTGCTTGACGATGCGATCTTCCAGTGAATGGAAGGTGATGATCGCCAAAATGCCGCCGTCCTTCAAGCAGTCGAATGCGGTGTCCAGCGCAGAGGACAAGCAATCCAATTCGCCGTTGACCGCGATACGCAGTGCCTGGAACACCCGTCTGGCAGGGTGTCCGTCCCGTCTTGCCGCTGCAGGCACCGCGTTTGCGATGATATCTGCCAGTTGCAAGGTGGTGAGGATGGGGGCGTTGTTTCTTTGCCGCACGATATCGGCGGCGATGCGACGGGAAAACTTTTCCTCGCCGTAGTCGAAAAAGATTTTTGCCAACTCTTGTTCGGACAGTTCGTTCACAAGATCGGCGGCGGTGGTGCCGCTTTGGCTCATACGCATATCCAGCGGTGCATCCGCGTGGTACGAAAAGCCACGCTCACCTGCATCCAACTGATGCGAAGATACGCCGATGTCCAGCAAAATGCCATCAACGGCAGGAATGTTGAGGTCGTTCAACACCTTGTCCATTTCGGTGAAGTTGGAATGGACAACGGTGGCAGGCAGACCGCTCAAACGAGCGCCGGCCTCTTTGATGGCGTCGGGATCGCGGTCGAGTGAGATCAGTCGACCGTTTTGCAAGCGGCTTGCGATGGCAAAACTGTGTCCGCCGCCGCCTGCGGTGCCGTCCAGGTAAATGCCGTCCGGCTGTATATCCAGTGCGTTGATGGTCTCCTGCAGCAGGACGGGAATATGATACTGTCCGCTGTCAGCCATTACCGATCACGCCTTTCAAAATCCAAGTTTGATAAATTCTTCTTCCAAAGCCTCGGGGGTCAACTGTTTGGTAGCCTCTTCGTAGATGTCGGGGTTCCAAATCTCAGCGCGTTTGCCGGCGCCGATTACCAGTGCGGGTTTTTCCAATCCTGCGTACTCCAACAAATGTTTGGGCAACAGGATGCGACCTTGCGCATCGGGAGATACGTCCTCCGCGTTGGAGGTAAGCTGGCGCATCAGCGCGCGTCCCTGCGTCATCGGCAGGGCGGCGATACCGCCGAGCAGTTCGTCCCATTCATCGATGGAGTAGAGACATATGCATCTATCCAACACGGCGGCAACGATAAAACTTTCGCCCAGTTTTTCGCGCAGCTTCGCAGGCACGAACAAACGGCCCTTCGCGTCTACGTTGTGCTGATATCTTCCGTATAACATATGTCTCACCTCCGTTCGATAATATTGGAAAAAGAGAGGGTATGTGGAAAACTTTGTGAAAAAGTTTAAAACTCACCACTTTGCACCATTTTGATGCACTTTTAACCACATAGACACATTATAAAGGGTATTTGCGAGAAATGCAATAGTTTTTTATAAAAAAGTCATAAAATATATATAGAAAATTTTAACAAAAAAATCGCCCCCGTCCGAATGGACGAGGGCGATGTGTTTTTATGGGGAATTATGCGATAACCGACGCCAAACCGACGATGAGCGGCATGGTGAGGATGGACAGCAGGGTGGACAGGGATACGATGTTGCAGGACGTTTCGGGGTAGCGGTTGTATTTGGTGGCGAACATGGTGGTGAAAGCGGCGGTGGGCGCGGCGGCAGAGATCACCAGAGAGACCAGCATGGTGCCGCGGATGCCGCACAGATACAGGATGCCGAGTGCCGACAGCGGCACGTCCACCAGACGAAGCAGGATG
>JAZRQN010000082.1:0-5687 GCA_045649855.1 Acutalibacteraceae bacterium
GATCATACGATCGGCGCCAACAGATTCCCTATCGGTACAGTTTAGAAATAGAGATCGGAATAATCGATCGTTAAATCGTCAGAGTAATCATCATAATAATCATCATAATAATCATCGTAATAATCACTATAATAATCTTCGACAGCCGCAGAACCGCCAAGCGCAGAGGAGAAACCGTTCTCCAGCACGTATTCCAGCGACTCTACCAGATCACCGGGAACGCCGGCATCCTCCAACTTGCTGATCAGCTTGTCAAAGTCCAGATCTTCAAACCACTCGTCAGCCTCATCCGCATCCATAGTATCGGACGGGATGGTAACCGCTTTGCCGTCAGCGGTAGTGCCGCTGATGTTCAATGCCACCAGCATCTCGCTGCCTGCCAACACACTGACATTCATGGTGAAGGATTTCGCATCGGAGGTTACTTTGATCTCCAAAGCGGGACTTGCAATGCCGAGCACAGCGGGCAACTCCGCCTGCTCCAGCAACTGTTTGCTGGGTTCGATCGTGAAGGTACCGTTGAGGTAACCGTCAGCCAGTTTCTTGGTATCAAAACCGTCAACCGTGATGGTCGCGATATCCTCGCCATAAGCCTCCAACGCAAATTCGCCTGCAACCACGTCGCCTTTTTCAGTGCCTTTACCGGTAAATACGATTGCGTCATCAGCAGCGATCAGTTCGGTTTCGAAGTTCTTGCCGTTGTAAACGGTTACGTAATGCGCGATCTCTTCGCCATCCACTTCGATCTTTCTGCCGACAATTTCGTGCTTGTTGTTGACATAGTCTGTGATAACGTACATTGCCTCATCATCAGCATCCATGTCTCCCATCATATCCAGCGCGTCATCGATCTGGTCAACCAGTTCGTCCCACAGATCGTCAAAGTCCGCATCATCTTCATCCACGAGATCGTTGTCTACTGCAGCATCGATCGCGTTTTTGAGCAGTTTCTGCACATCTTTATCTTCTTTGAAGGTCTCCAAAACGGCGATTGCTACATTAACAGCGGTTTCTTCGGAAATTTCCACCTCGAGAGTGGTGAGTTTCTGCTCGATATCGCCAACTTCAACCGTCTCGGTGTCTTTTTCCGCTTCACCGATAGCATTCAGCGCAACGTCTTTGTATTTGCTCAACAGAGCGTCCAATGCTTTTGCGGAAGGCAGCGCTTTCTGCACGAAATTCAGTGCTTCTTCCGTTTCAGCAAACGCAGCCGCAAGATCCGACACCTCGGCGGACAAATATGTGCCGCTCAGTTCGGGAGCGCCTACATATACGTTACCCTCTGCCATATCCACAATGGCATCCAGAGACAAAATCTGCTGATCGCCCAGAAGCAAGCCCAGGTTTGCCTGGCCGGCATTTTCTTTCACATTCATGCTCACCGAAGCACCAATGCTGCTCAGCCAATCCCATTTTATATTCGTAGCGCTTTCCAGCAGAGTCAGCGCTTTTTCGCCCAGTTCGACGTCCATTTTCACATCGGCATACTTGTTCATCGACACAACGTCGAGGAAGAAGTCATAGCCATTCATCAAAGCGTCCACATAATCGTCAGCCCCGGTCGATTCCACGTGAGCCAAATAATCTTCGGGAGAGCCGAAGGTTTTCAGCGCAAAGCCCTTGATGGTCGGCCAGAACACAACCAGCGCAACCGCCACTGCCGCAACAACGGCAACAATCGGGATCAGTGCCTTGGGGAAGCCACCCTTCTTCTTAGGTGCTACTTCAGGTTGAGGTGCAGCATATTCAGTCGCCACAGGGGCTACCGGTTGTTCAGTGGGCATTGCATAGGTCTCGACGGTCGTCTCGGTGAGAACGGTCGTCTCGCCTGCTTCCGCGACGGGGGTCGCGATCTCCACAGCCGCTTCTTTTTCTACTGCCGCTCCGCAAGTGCCGCAAAAAACAGCATCATCCGCGAGTGCAGCGCCGCAATTCTTACAAATCATAGTGTTTCACTCAGTACAAAATGTACTATCTCCTTCCTTTGATTTTAAGGGTTGTTTACATTGTATCACTTTAATGCAATAAAAACAATAGATTTCCCAAAATTATTTCGCCGCTTTTTTCTGGTATGCAGTGGGGGTGCATTTCTTGGTTTGACGGAATACGCGCGAAAAATACAACGGATCGTTAAACCCAACCGACCCTGCTACCTCAGCGACGGTCAACTCGCCGCCGCGCAACAGCGTACACGCTTCGTTGATGCGGTATTTTTGCAGGTATTCGTGCGGCGATTGACGAAACTCCGTCTGAAACGCACGGTACAACTGACTACGGCTGACACCCACAAAGTCTGCAATGTCGCTCACGCCGATGGCGGTAGCATAGTTGCGCTGGATGTATTTGAGCGCCTGTGCCAGATAAGTGCGGTTGCCGATTGCGGCAGGTTTCATGTCGTTTCGACGGATGAGTGCCGCCAAAAACAATTGCAAATACCCTGCCATTTCCACGTCAGCGGCAGGCGTATTGCCGCGCGCCAGATAAATCCGCATCAGTGCATCGCGAACCGACGCCGTATCCTCCGCGTGCATCACGGGAGCGTCCGCCTGAAACCCTGCCATCGCCACCAAACGGTGTGCGTCCGCGCCGTTGAAACCAACCCAGTAATATTCCCAAGGATTGGCTTGCGCGGCACAGTACTGCACCACTTCTGACGGGAAAATGAGGAACATATCCCCCTCTTTCAGCGCATACTTCTCGCCGCGACAGGTGTACGTGCCCTCGCCGCTGGAAACGTAATGCAAAAGGTAATGGTCGCGTACCGCAGGGCCCCACTGATACCCCGACTCGCATTTTTCATATCCCGTGTTATACACCGCAAGACCCGTATTTTCCTTGAGCGTATCTTTAAAAGAATATTTGAAATTGTCCATTTTTATCACCTTCGTCTTCAGTATAAAACAAATTGCAACATTTGTCCATATAAAATAATGAGAAAATCCCTTGTTTTTTGGGAACAGGGTCGATATAATGAATATAGCGAGTTTATATTAAATCGGAAAGGAAGTAACGCACATGACTCCTTCTGCTGCTCTGATTCAAAAACTGAACGACGGCTTGTATGATGCCCGTTTCGAGAAATTGTACGGTGATGACGTTGCCAACCAACGCGCACGCTACATTGAAGCGGTGAACGGTTTCGTCGAGACCTTCGGCGAGCCTGCAGGCGATCTGATGCTGTTCTCCGCCCCCGGTCGTACCGAGATCGGCGGCAACCACACCGACCACAACCACGGTCGCGTGCTGGCAGGCAGTGTCAATCTCGACGTGATCGCCGTGGTGGCCGCTTCTGCTGCACCGTACATCCGTATTAAATCGCAAGGCTACGATATGGACACGGTGGCTTTGGATGAACTCACCCCAAAACAGGAAGAGCTCAACCGTTCTGCCGCTCTGATCCGCGGTACTGCCGCGCGTTTCGCCGAATTGAATTACAAAATCGGCGGTTTTGATGCTTACACCACCTCCAACGTGCTCAAAGGTTCCGGTCTGTCCAGCTCGGCGGCGTTTGAAGTGTTGGTCGGCGTTATTTTGAGCGACCTGTATAATGAAAGCATTGTTTCTCCCGTGGAGATCGCCAAGATCGCGCAGTTTGCAGAACGCGTATTCTTCGGCAAACCCTGCGGTCTGATGGACCAGATGGCGTCCTCGGTGGGCAACATTATCACCATTGACTTTGAAAGCACCGAAGACCCCATCATCGAAAAGGTGGACTTCGACTTTGCCGCGACCGGCCACGCGCTTTGCATTGTGGACGTGGGCGGTAACCACGCTGACCTCACCCATGAATACGCCGCAGTTCCCGGCGAGATGAAAAAGATTGCTGATGAAATGGGCGTTTCCTTCCTGCGTGAGATCACCATTGAGCAACTGCTTCCCCGCATCGCTGAACTGCGTAAACTGCACGGCGATCGCGCGGTACTCCGTGCCATCCACTTCCTCAAAGACAACGATCGCGTTGTAGATGAAGTGAACGCACTCAAAGCAGGTGATTTTGAAACCTTCAAACAGCTGGTCATCGCATCGGGCAATTCGTCTTTCGAATACCTGCAGAACGTGTACACCACCTGCGACGTAACCGAACAAGGTATGTCTTTGGCTTTGGCGCTCGCCCAGCACGTGTTGGACGGTAAAGGCGCTTGGCGCGTACACGGTGGCGGTTTCGGCGGCACAACCCAGAATTTCGTGCCCAACGATCTGCTCCCTGCGTTCCGTGAAGTGATTGAAGGTGTCTTCGGAGAAGGCACCTGCCACGTATTGCACATCCGTCCCTTTGGCGGCGTGTGCGTAGACAAGATTTAAGGAGGTCTTCACAATGGCTGAATTACGTAAACATCCCCTTACCAACGACTGGATCATGATTGCATCCCACCGTCAGAACCGTCCGCAGATGCCCAAAGACTACTGCCCGTTCTGCCCCGGTTCCGGTAAAGTGCCGGACAACTATACTGTACATAAATACGATAACGATTTCCCGGCGCTGTCTCAAAATCCGCCTGCACCGGATGCTGTTGCGGACGATTTCTTTGAGACTGCTCCTTGCTACGGCAAATGCGAGGTTATCCTGTACTCTCCCGAGCACACCGTAACCCTGCCCGAACTGCCCACGCCGCACATCCGCGAGTTGGTGGATCTGTGGGCAAACCGCTTTGAAGAGATCTCTGCGGACGAGAATATGAAATACGTGTTCATCTTCGAAAACCGCGGCGACGTGGTGGGCGTTACCATGCCCCATCCGCACGGCCAGATCTACGGCTATTCCTTTATGCCGAAGAAACTGGAACTCGAAGTGGAAAACGCAAAAAAACACATGGCGGAAAAAGGCAAATGCCTGTTCTGCGATATGCTCGATCACGAGTTGGCGTTTGAAAAACGCATCATCTTCAAAAACGAGCATTTCACCGTGTTCCTGCCCTTCTTCTCCGAGTATCCCTACGGCATCTACATCATGAGCAACAAACACGTGGCGAACATCACCGAATTCAACGACGAAGAGCGCACCGCGCTGGCGGAAACCCTGCGCCAGGCAACCGGTACGTTGGATGCCCTGTTCGGTTACAAGTTCCCCTATATGATGTGTATGTACAACGAGCCTGTCAACGGCGAAGAGGATTACGGCGATATCTTCCACTGGCATATCGCGTTCTATCCCCCGATGCGTTCCGCTGACAAGGTGAAGTTCAACGCTTCCAGCGAAACGGGCGCTTGGGCGCATTGCAACCCCACCTGCCCCGAAGATACCGCTATCGAACTGCGTGAAGCATACGATCGTTTCATGGGCAAATAATGAAGCGAAATATAAACGGCTGTGTAACCAATTGGTTGCACAGCCGTTTTTGAATATCTGCTGATACAAAACATCATCCCTTGTATAAGGGTGTAAACATAAAGAAAAGACGGTGTATCCGCTTGGATACACCGTCTTTTTTAGTTAGCTTTTAGCCGGTAGGGGTGCTGTTTTTAGAGATCATGTCGCCGAAGCCCAATTCCCATTCGTTTTCGTTTGCAACGTTTTCTTTGGCTTCGAACGCCACAATCTGCATTTTA
Source organism: Acutalibacteraceae bacterium (assembly GCA_045649855.1). Lineage (GTDB taxonomy): Bacteria > Bacillota > Clostridia > Oscillospirales > Acutalibacteraceae > URNF01. The sequence continues at coordinate 5,548 of JAZRQN010000082.1, forward strand.
GGAGTTTCGTATTTCATTGTACTCTCCTCCTTATTGCACACCCGCAACCTCGTTGTAAGTGTAGCTCTCAACAGCGCCATGGATGATGGTGCCGTTAGCGAGTTTCACATAGGTACGAGAATGGATCGGGGTGTTAGAAC
>JAZRQN010000083.1:0-2500 GCA_045649855.1 Acutalibacteraceae bacterium
CACACGACAAGAATTATTAGAACAAATTCGCTCGGCAGAGATCGAGCTGAAAGCCTTAGAGGATAGGCGTAACAAAATCTCTAACAAAATTCGCAGAGCCACTGACTCAACTTTAATTCACGAATATAAGGAACTGCGCAAAGACATTTCACGACAAATGGGGCCCATCCGAGAAAGACTGCGCAAATTACTGACAATAGATGAAAAAGCCGCATTCGCCTACGGCTTATTACAGACGGAATACCGCCTTGAAGTAAAGGCACTTATGAGGCGACAAAGAAATCGATAAAGGAGAAAAGAAAAATATATGAGTAGCAAATTAAATTCCGTAGGAAGCATGCTCACCAGCGTGGATAGTTTGTTTACCACGCAGGCGGAGCGGGATGACATGGCGAAGCCGAAGGTTGAGGAGATCAGTTTGGATCTCATCGACGGGTTTGAGGGGCATCCCTTTTCGGTCAAAGACGACGAGGATATGCAAAACCTGATGCGAAGCGTTGCGGAGCGCGGGGTTTTGGTACCGTGCTTGGCAAGGCAGAACGGAGAGCGGTATGAGCTCATTTCCGGGCATCGGCGCAAGGCGGCGTGCAAGGCGCTGGGGATATCCACCTTGCCTGTGATCGTTAAGGATATGTCTCGTGAAGATGCCATCATCACGATGGTGGACAGCAACGTGCAACGGGAACACATCCTACCCAGTGAGAAAGCAATGGCTTACAAGATGAAAATGGATGCACTTGCAAAGCAAGGAAAACGCACGGATTTAACTTCGGACCAACTTGGCCCGAAGTTGACCGCCGCACAAATATCAAATGACGATAGCGCAACACAGGTAAAGCGCTATATCCGCCTAACCCATCTCATCAAACCGCTTTTGGATATGGTGGATGAGGGGCGGATTGCGTTCACACCGGCGGTGGAGCTTTCGTATCTCAACGAGATCGAGCAACAGGATTTGGTGGATGCCATCCCCGTATGTGAAGCCACCCCGAACCTATCGCAGGCATGTCGCTTAAAAGCCATCAGCCAGACGGACAAGGGACTGGACCCCGAAGAGATCACCGCCATTTTGAACGAGAAGAAAGCCAACCAAAAACCCATGTTCAAAATCCGCTTGGACAAACTGCGCGAGGTGGCACCAAAGGTCAAAGACAACGAGTTCGGGACCTTTGTGGTCAAAGCGTGCGAGCACTATTACAAATACCAACAAAGACAAAAAACGAAGGATGCGAGGTAATGAAAATGAAAGTATTAAAGAAATTGAAAGTTTTTCTGATCTGCGTGCTGACCGACAAACGCGGTGAGTACAAATTCCACGTTAAAGGTCGCGAGGTGGAGGCCACCTTTACCGACGAACCCAACCCCCACATTGTTCCGCGCTTGCGTGACATTCTGCTGGGCGACACCAAAGCTCCCGCCTACAAAACGGCGCGAACCAAACCCAAAGAGGAACGCACCTGGAACATTGATATGGACAAGGTACGCGAGCGTATCCCCGCCGAGATTCCCGACGAGGAGATGGAAGATTACACCGAAAAGGCGCTGGAGTATTACCAGCAAGTATTGCAAAAGAAGAAAGCGAGGGATGCCCGATGACTCCGCACATTCGACCCAGTGGTTCGCACAATCGACAAAACGGGTACCCCGCCCGTAAAATGAACATCAAGGAGGCGATCTGATGGCAAAACGAGTATGCTGTTTATACCGCGTATCCACCGGCAAACAGGTGGACTACAACAATAACAACGAAGCCGATATCCCAATGCAGCGCAAAGCGTGCCACAAATTCGCGCTGCAAAAGGGCTGGAACATCATCCACGAGGAACAAGAGGACGGAATCTCGGGTCACAAGGTCCGTGCCGAAAACCGCGATAAAATCCAAAACATCAAGGAAATGGCGCGCAAGAAACAATTCGATATTCTGCTGGTGTTTATGTTCGACCGCATCGGCCGCATCGCGGACGAAACACCCTTTGTGGTGGAATGGTTCGTGAAAAACGGTGTGGAAGTGTGGAGCACTCAAGAGGGCGAGCAACGCTTCGACAACCACACCGACAAGCTCTTAAACTATATCCGCTTTTGGCAAGGGGACGGCGAGAGTGAGAAAACCTCGGTACGTACCAAAACGAGCTTGGGTCAGATCGTGGAGTCGGGTCACTACAAGGGCGGCGGTGCCGCCTATGGCTACGACCTGGTGAAAAACGGGCGTACCAACAAGAAAAAGCACGAACTCTTTGATCTGCAAGTGAATGCGGACGAGGCGCTGGTAGTGAAGATCATCTTTGATAAATACACCCGCGAGGGGTTGGGTGCCCACACCATCACAACCTGGCTCAACGACCACGGCTATCGCGCCCGCACGGGCAAAAAGTGGCATTCCGCCACCGTGCGTGGAATGCTGCAAAATCTGACGTATACGGGGGTGCTCCGCAGTGGCGAATCCCGTTCGGGTGTCATTTTGGAACTGCAGATTATCACACCTGAACAGTTTGAGAAGGCA
>JAZRQN010000084.1:0-2388 GCA_045649855.1 Acutalibacteraceae bacterium
TCTTCCTAAGACCGCTTGGCCTCCGACTTACCCCACCATCCTCGCAAAATGCTGCCACGATCTCGATTATATCCAACACTATGCAGGCGCACCGTGCGACACGGTTACCTCAACGGGCGGCTTGTCATTCTTCAGAAAGGAAAACGCCCCAAAAGACGCTACCCCTCGTTGTCTGGATTGTCCGCAGGTGGAAACCTGTGCATACAGCGCCAAAAAGATTTATGTTGACGGCTGGAAAGCGGCAGGTTGTCCCCCGTTCGTATGGCCGTACAACAAAGTGTTGCTCACCGAAACCACCACCGAAGCAGGCTTGTACGAAGGCTTGCGCACAGGTCCGCTCGGGAAATGCGCTTTTCTGTGCGGTGTAGAGGATAACGAGCACGTTGTGGATCATCAAATGGTGCAAATGCACTTTCAAAACGGTGTGGACGCCCATCTCAATATGTTATTCACCGCCGACCCCGAGGGCAGACGCGTTACCTTGTTCGGCACACTCGGTGAAATCGTTTTGGAAGAGCGGGATCATCAGATCGAACTGAGAAGATACGGCGAAGCGCCTGAATTTATCAGTGCGGATGACCATGAGGTGCAAAAACTCCTCGGTTACGGACACGGAGGCGGTGATCTCGGTATCGTGCGAGACCTGTATGATATATTAGTGGGCGAAAAGAAAGTATACACCTCGCTCACCGAATCGCTCGAAAGTCATTTGATCGGTATCAAAGCGGAAGAATCCCGTCTGAATGGTTCGATCACCTTAAAAGTACACGAATAAAAAAACGGTGTAGTCCTCTCGGACTACACCGTTTCTGTTTCCTTTATTCCACGGTAACGCTCTTTGCGAGGTTACGGGGTTTGTCGATGTCGCACTTGCGAGCAAGCGCCACATAGTAGCTGAGCAACTGCATCGGCACCACTTCGAGAGAGGGCATCAGCAGTTCGTGAATCTTCGGAATATAAATCACGTGATCTGCTTCGGGCACCATCGAAGCGTTGTCTTCGGTGGTCATCAGCAACACTTCCGCGCCACGGGCTTTCACCTCTTTAATGTTGGACAACGTCTTATCCAGCAGTCTGCCGCAGCAAGCAAGACCGACAACAAAAGTGCCTTCTTCAATCAAGGAAATAGTACCGTGTTTGAGTTCGCCGGCGGCGTATGCTTCGGAATGGATATAGCTGATTTCTTTCAGTTTCAGCGAAGCTTCCATACCCACCGCATAATCCACGTTTCTGCCGATGAAGTATGCGTGGTCGAGGTAGACGTAGCGCTGTGCCAACTGTTCCAGAGTGGGAGCAAGTTTCAATACTTCGCGCACCGCATCCGGAATACCGCGGATCTCTTTCACCAGTTTCGCGGTTTGCTCGGCATCGATTTTGCCGAGTTCACGAGCGATATACACCGCAATCAGATAGATCATGGTGAGCTGGGTGGAATACGCTTTGGTGGTCGCAACAGCAATCTCAGGACCTGCCCAGGTGTACAGCACGTCGTCGCTTTCGTTGGCAATAGAACTGCCCACAACGTTGACGACGGACAACACACGCGCGCCACGCTGTTTGGCTTCACGCAGAGCCGCCAGCGTATCGGCGGTCTCACCCGACTGGCTGATAATGATGACCAGCGATTTTTCATCCACGATCGGCTCGCGATAGCGGAATTCGGATGCCAGATCCACTTCCACAGGTACACGAGTCAGCGTTTCGATCACATATTTGCCCACGATACCTACGTGGTAGGCAGAACCGCAAGCAATGATATGAATACGAGAGAACTCTTTGAGCTGTTCGGCGGTCAGATGGATACCATCCAACACGATGTCGCCGTTTTCGTCAATACGGGGCGAAATGGTGGCTTCCAGTGCGGTGGGCTGTTCCATGATCTCCTTGATCATAAAATGCTCATAGCCGCCTTTTTCGGCGCTTGCCACGTCCCAGTTGACCAAGAACGGCTCTCTGCCGACCTGATTGCCGTTGCCGTCATAAATGGTAACAGCATCTTTGGTGAGATGCACCACGTCGTGATCCAACAAATGTACCACGCGACGGGTGTGTGCCAACACGGCAGGAATGTCAGAAGCAATGAAGTTGCCGTCTTCCGCAAGACCGATGATCAGAGGACTTGCATTACGCACAGCAATCATTTCTTCGGGATAATCCGCGCAAACGATACCGAGCGCGAAAGAACCTTCCAAGCGAGCCACGGTCGCACGGACCGCCGCCATAAAGTCGCCGTCATAATATTTTTCTAGCAAGTGCGCCACCACTTCGGTATCGGTTTCGGAAGCAAATTTCACGCCGTCTTCCACCAATTCCGCAATCAGCGCCAAATAGTTCTCAATGATGCCGTTGTGCACCACCGCGAACTTGCCGGACATACTGCTGTGCGGA
>JAZRQN010000085.1:0-4557 GCA_045649855.1 Acutalibacteraceae bacterium
CCTCACCTATTTTGGTGCGCGTATGTTGGGCTTGTTTGGCATGGATATGCTGACGTTCACACAGCAAGAGGCGGCTTCCATCGCTATCATCGGCGGTGCGGACGGACCGACAGCTATTTATCTGACGTCCAAATTGGCACCGCAGTTGCTGGGCGCAATTGCTATCGCCGCATATTCCTATATGGCACTTGTGCCGATCATTCAGCCGCCGATCATGCGTGCGCTGACCACCAAAAAAGAGCGCTCTGTTGTGATGACCCAGTTGCGCACTGTTTCTAAAACCGAAAAGATCTTATTCCCGATCATGGTTACCATCATCGTGGTGCTTCTGCTTCCCAGTGCGGCGCCTCTGGTTGGCATGCTGATGCTCGGCAACCTGATGCGTGAGAGCGGTGTTGTGGATCGCATTTCCAAGACTGCGCAGAACGAACTGATGAACATCATTACCATCTTCCTCGGTGTAACCGTTGGCGCTACCGCCAATGCGGCACAGTTCCTGCAGGTGAAGACCTTGCTCATTATCTGCCTTGGTCTTATCGCATTCGCGTTTGGTACTGCTGGTGGCGTGTTGCTCGGCAAATTGATGTATTGGATTTCCGGTGGCAAGGTAAATCCGCTGATCGGTTCTGCAGGCGTGTCCGCTGTTCCGATGGCGGCTCGTGTGGCACAGAAAGTCGGTCAGTCGGAGAACCCCGGCAACTTCCTGCTGATGCACGCTATGGGTCCGAACGTTGCAGGCGTTATCGGTTCTGCTGTTGCGGCAGGTGTGTTGCTGACTCTGTTCGGCTAATTGAATTCTCACGGAGGAGGACGCCGTCCTCCTCCGTTTTCTATTCCACCTTGGGAGGATATGTATGTTGACCCAACAAGAATTTTGTTCATTGCGCCGTGCTTGCATGGAACGCTTTTTCTCCCGTATGAATGACAGACAGCGGGAAGCGGTGTTTCATACCGATGGCGCTCTGCTCATTTTGGCAGGTGCAGGCAGCGGAAAAACCACCGTTCTGATCAACCGCATTGCAAACCTGGTGCGATTTGGCGGTGCGTATCATTCTCCGGAAATGCCTGCGTTCATGAGTGCGGCGCAAGAAGATGAACTGCGCCGTGCGGCGGCAGGAGAGATACCGCTGAGCGACAGCTTGGCTGCTGTGCTGGCGGTAGATCCGTGTCCTGCGTGGAAGATATTGGCGATCACCTTTACCAATAAAGCGGCAGGCGAACTGCGTGAGCGTTTATCTGCGATGCTTGGCAGCGAAGGCGATGAAGTGATGGCGAGTACGTTCCACTCGTTTTGCGCGCGTATTCTGCGCCGGGACGGTGAAGCGCTTGGCTATTCCGCCCATTTCACAATTTATGATACCGATGACAGCCGCCGTTTGATGAAAGATTGTATGAAATCTCTCAATATTGACGAGAAATTCCTTGGTCATCGCGCAGTGCTTGCCGAGATCAGCCACGCAAAAGACTCTCTGGTTACACCTGCTGAATATGCTCGTCGTCCGGAAGTGGAGGGCAACGTGCGCTTGCAGGCGGTTGCCAAATGCTATGCACTCTATGAAGCGCGCTTGCACGAGGCGGATGCTATGGACTTTGATGACCTTCTGTGTAAGGTGATTGAGCTGTTTGAACAGCATCCCGACGTTGCGGACAAGTATCGCCGTCGTTACCCGTATATTATGGTAGACGAATATCAGGATACCAACCACGTGCAATACCGATTGGTAAGTATGCTCGCAGAAGGTAGCGGCAATCTGTGCGTAGTCGGCGACGATGATCAGAGTATTTATAAATTCCGCGGCGCCACCATTGAAAACATTCTCAATTTCGAGAACGAATTCCGCGATTGTGCGGTCATTCGCTTGGAACAGAACTATCGATCCACACAAACGATTTTGGATGCGGCGAATACGGTGATTGCCCGCAACGTCAATCGTAAAGGCAAAACCTTGTGGACGCAGAACGGCGTTGGCAAGAAGATTCAAAACGTTACGGTGGACAATGCAGAAGCGGAAGGCCGATTCGTGGCAGAAACGATTTTGTCGGGTGTGTCGGCAGGTCGCAAATTCACCGACTTTGCGGTGCTGTATCGTGCGAATGCGCAGTCCAACGCTATTGAACAAGCGTTACTGAAAAGCGGTGTGCCGTATCGCATCATCGGTGGCCATCGTTTTAACGATACCAAAGAAGTGAAAGACGCGATGGCGTATCTGCGCTTGATCAACAACCCTGCGGATAGCGTCAGTTTGCGCCGCATCATCAATGAACCGCGCCGTGGTATCGGCGATGCCACCATGGAACGCGCCGCCGAGATTGCGGACGCGAATGGTGTAACGTTGTATACGGTGCTTGCCACCGCCGCGCAATACCCTGAACTTTCCCGTGCAGCAAACAAGTTGTCGGTGTTTATCGGTATGATTGAAAATCTGCGCAATATGAGCAACGACCCCGAAGTGTCGTTGCATCTGTTGTACCGCACCATGCTGGAATCAAGCGGCTATCTCGCCATGTGGGAACAAGCCGGTCCCGAAGAGGCCGAACGAGTAGAAAACCTGAACGAATTGGCATCCAATATCATCAATTTCGAGCAGAACTCCATTGAAGAGTATCCGTCTTTGGCAGGTTTCTTGGAAGAGATGGCGTTGCTCACCGATATTGACAATTATGATGCCAATGCAGATTCGGTCGTGCTGATGACCATGCACGCTTCCAAAGGTCTGGAATTCCCTGTTGTGATCTTGCCCGGCTTCGAGGAAGGCGTGTTCCCCGGTATACAGGTTATGTACAAACCGGAAGAATTGGAAGAGGATCGCCGTTTGTGTTACGTAGCAATCACCCGCGCCCGAGAAGAACTGTTTATTTCCAATGCGGTCAGCCGTATGTTGTACGGCCAGACTACTTGCAATCGTCCTTCTCGTTTCTTGAGTGATATTCCGTCTCACTTATTGGAAGCGAAAGATATCAGCCGCCGTGCGAGTTTTGACGGTCGTCCGAGCGGTGGATTTAGCGGCGGTAACTTTGGCGGCAGTCGGTTTACCCCAAATCAGTCGACGTCGCGCCCCCAACCTATTGGCGGCACCGCAAAGCCCGTGGGCAGCACTGCGAAACGCCCGAGCTTTACGGCGGCACCTGCCGCTGCGGCTTGCACGTTGCAGGTTGGCGATTCGGTTTCCCACGCAACCTTTGGAAACGGCATTGTGGTCAAGATCACCCCGATGGGCAACGATTCGTTGTTGGAGATCAACTTTGACAAAGTGGGCACCAAAAAGATTATGAACAATTTCGCCAAACTCACCAAAAACTAACGCACCGATTTCCTCCTGCTACATATGCTGATAATGAAGTGTTGCACCGTTTGTGCACGCTACATATCTGATATGTAACAGGAGGATTTTTTTATGGCAGACAACCGAATGATCCGAGACAACGGCTGTAAGGAAGCCGTATGTATTGATGCGGGTCGGGTGTATGACAGTTGCAGTGATAAGGATTGTGCTGAAAACTTGCGCGTTCTGTTTTGTGAACGTGATCAAATGATCATCGACCGTGCCACTGCGGTTCGTGCGAAAAAGGCAGAAGTGATCCAGACCTATATCGACGTAGAGGCGTTGCCGTTTAATCGCGGCTATTACGCGTGCGATATCACCTTCTATTTTGAGATCACGCTGGAAGTGTCCACCGGGCACGGCAATCCTTGCGCTGAAGTGAGCGGCATTGCTTCGTTCCAGAAAAAAGTGATTCTGTATGGCAGCGAAGGGAACGTCAAAGTGTTTTGCAGTGAATTCTCACCTGAGAAATGCGATCGCCGCGAAATGCCGTGTCGCAATATGCCCAAAGCTTGCGTGCAGGTAGCAGACCCCGTGGTGCTTAGCGCTAAACTGGTGGACGTGTGCGAATGTAAATGTTGCTGTACTTGTTGCGGCTGTGTTCCTGAATGCATTTGTAACCGTTACGGTGGTTGCTTTATCGAAGCGGATGAGGGCAAGGCGGTTTTGGTTACCATCGGCTTGTTTACCATCGTGCAGTTGATTCGCAAGGTACAGATGCTGGTACCCGTATACGATTTCTGTATGCCGAGCAAAGAATGCAACTACGGTGGAGCGGAAACGCCGTGCGAAGTGTTCCAGAAAATGTGCTTCCCGGTCAACGAATTTTTCCCGCCTGCCGAGAGCGGAAACGACATCGGTTGCGGCTGTCAGCATAAGAAATAAGCGAACCCGACATCGGGCGACCCATGTCTGTTTTTATATGTAAAAATGCCCAATAACTTTCATCAATTATAATGGTATTATAGGTAGAAATACCTTTTTAAAAAAAGTCTAAAAAAATGATAAAAAAGTGTTGACAAACGAGGAAAGGCGTGGTATTATAACCAGGCTGCTTCGCGAGAGACCGCGAAAACAGCGAGTAGGACCTTGAAAATTAAACAACGAAACAAGCACAAACACTTTACCCGTTAATTCACATCAAAAAGATGCAAGTGGGTGAGAGGCCCACATTTAACGAGACGCATAGCGTCAAATGAGCTTGAATTGCTCTGAAAATGATTAGAGCGACCGA
>JAZRQN010000086.1:0-4457 GCA_045649855.1 Acutalibacteraceae bacterium
ACTGTAACGGTTGTCCCTTTTCCAACTTCACTATCAAGCGTCACCTGGCCGCCGTGATATTGTACGGCGTGTTTCACGATAGAAAGTCCCAGTCCCGTACCGCCGGTTTCCTTGGAATGACTCTTATCGACTCGATAGAAACGTTCAAAGATACGGCTTTGATGTTCGGGAGCAATGCCTATACCGGTATCTTTTACCGATACTACGGCACGTCCGTTATCCTTGCCGATTTTAATCTCAACTTTACCTCCATCCTCGTTGTAGCGGATAGCGTTATCGCAGAGATTATACATGATCTCGTAAATATAACGGCGCACACCGTAAATGGTTTGCGGTTCACCCTCGATGCTAAGCGTGACATTTCTCTTTGCCGCCGATGCCGTAAGCACTTCAACGACGTCTTTTGCAACCTCTGTCAGTTCTACCGTTTCGGTTGCAGGTTCATGATTCTCGTCGAGTTGAGAAAGACGAATGATATCGTTGATAAGAGAAACGAGCCTTGTTGCTTCTTTGCGGATATTGCCGATGAACCTTGCGGTATCTTCGGGTTTTACAAGACCGCTTTCAAGAAGTTCGGCGCTTCCGATGATGGATTGAAGCGGTGTTTTCAGTTCGTGAGTAACATTGGCGGTGAACTCCTGACGGTTGCGCTGAGCAAACGCACGGTCGCTGATGTCGAACACAAGAATCACAACGCCAAGAACATGGTTCTCTGATACGATGGAGTTGATGGTAAACTGATATTCATTACCATGTCTTTCTTCGGTATATTCGCTGTGTTTTCCGTCCAAAGCATTTTGAATGGCTTTACTCATTTTGCTTGTGCGATCAACAAGCAGAAAATCGCTTCCGTGAACATCCCATTTCACACCGAAAATTGTTTTAGCCGCTGTATTCATCACGAGCACCTTGCCGCTTTCATCCAACAATACAAGACCTTCATTCATAGAAGAAACAATCTGCTCAAATTCATTAGACTTACGACGCAGGGTTTCCACCTGTGATTGGATCTGTTTGTGTTGGTTATGGATTTTGGTGAGAATCGGGGTTAATTCCTCATAAGTGTTGTTCTCAGCAGGATGCTCCAAATCCAGTTGCATCAAAGGTTCGGTGACCTTCTTCGCCATTGCATGGGAGAGTACACCGGCAACGATTGCCGCAATCAATACGATCGCCAAGATAGGGGGTAACATAGCAATAATCAAAGCCCCTACAGTCAGTTGGCTGACAGAGATACGAAGGACTTCGCCGTTATCAAGAAGTACCGCCTCATAGAATGTCTTTTCGGTTAATGTGGCAGAATGTCTTGCACTACTGCCCGATCCATCCTTAAATGCTTCTGCAATTTCTTCACGATCGGCGTGATTTTCCATCTCACTCGGTTTTGCCTGCGTATCGTAAAGCACGGTTCCATCAGCATCAACTACCGTAAAACGGAATACGGAGGAGTTGAAATTCTCAAAGTATTCGACACCAACCTCGTTTACGGTGTCCGCAACAAGAGAAAGTTCTGCTTTTAACTGACTTACTTGTGTTTTGTTGAAGTAATCATACAAAAAACTGGAGGCGATGCCGATGCTTGCGAGGAGCACGACGAGAGCAACGGTAAAGATGGACTGAAAGATTTTTTTGGTCATATGTCACCCTCCAAACGATATCCGACACCGATAACGGTTTTGATTTGCCCACCGGCGGCGCCGAGCTTTTTGCGAAGAGTTTTAATATGCATATCCACGGTGCGAGTTTCGGCGATATAATCGATACCCCAAATCTCACTCATCAGCTTATCTCTGGAAAAAGCAATACCCACATTTTGCATAAAGAGCTTGAGCATTTCAAATTCTTTGTGAGTTAGTTCCACTTTCTCGCCGCCTGCAATCACTTTATGCTCTTTTTCTTTCAAAACGATACCACCGACAGTAAGATCGTTCGAGGGAGTATCTTTCACTGTGCGACGAAGCACGGCGTTAACACGAGCAACCATCTCCATTAGCCCGAAAGGTTTTACAAGATAATCGTCTGCACCCGAATTCAGACCGCCGATCTTATCCATCTCCGTACCTTTGGCGGTAGCCATAATAACGGGGATATGCTGATATGTTGCTTCTGAACGAAGTTTTTTCAGCACTTCAAGGCCATCCATTCCCGGCATCATAATATCGAGAATGATCAAGTCGGGGATTTCCGTTTTCAGTGCTTCCAACATCGAAACGCCGTCGGCAAACCCACGTGCTTCAAAGCCTGTTTGTTCCAATGTATACACTTCAATTTCACGGATTGTGCTGTCGTCATCTACACACCAAACCATCGATTATCCTCCTTCATGGACACCCGTTACAGAGAATTCCACCCACTCCGCAATATTTGTAGCGTGATCACCAATACGCTCAAAATATTTCGCGATCATCAAAAGATCGATAGCGTATTCGCCGTCGGCGTTGTTCTCGGATATCATTTTTATAAGCATATCTTTCATTCTGCTGAAAGCCTTATCCACAACTTCGTCGTATTCCAAAACCGCTTTAGCGAGCTCCAAATCTTGCTTGACATACGCATCAATGCTGTCGGTCACCATTTTGCAAGTTGCTTCGGCCATCGGCTGAAAGTCGGCAAACTCCGCACCCGTTCTTCCGTTCAAGAGAGGGATAATCTCCGCTATGTCCTCCGCTTGATCGCCGATTCTTTCCATATCGGTAATCATTTTCAAAGCGGCTGAAATGACACGCAGATCTTTTGCGACGGGTTGCTGTTGTAAAAGCAATTTCAAACAAATTGACTCAATTTCGCGTTCCATTTGATCAATTTCGTGACCACGCGATACAACTTCATGCGCACTTTCAACATCGCCGTTAAGAAGGGCGGTTGCAACGAGGGCGATCAATTCTTCGCACTGTGCGCCCATTTCAATCATCTTTTTATTCAGCAACATAAGCTGATCATCAAATCGGCTTCTCATACTATCAACCAAACCTTCCTGTAATGTAATCTTCGGTACGCTTGTCCTGCGGCTGAGAGAACAATTTCTCCGTTTCACCGAACTCCACAAGTTCTCCGAGAAGGAAGAACGCCGTATGATCCGAAATACGCACGGCTTGTTGCATATTATGAGTCACGATGATTATAGTATATTTTTCCTTTAATTGCAATGCCAACTCTTCAATTCGCGAGGTGGAGATAGGATCAAGCGCCGAGGTCGGTTCATCCATCAAAAGGACTTTCGGCTCCACGGCGAGTGCGCGGGCAATGCATAAACGCTGTTGTTGACCGCCCGACAAACCAAGCGCATTCTTTTTGAGACGGTCCTTTACTTCGTCCCAAATCGCCGCACCGCGAAGGGATTGCTCGACAATCTCGTCAAGTTTCACTTTGCTTGTGATGCCGTGTGTGCGGGGACCGTAAGCAATATTGTCATAAATGCTCATCGGGAATGGGTTGGGTTTTTGGAATACCATCCCGACATCGCGGCGAAGTTCGTTGACATCAACATCCTTTTCAAAAATATTGCGTCCGTTATAGCGCACCTCACCCGTGATTTTCACCGAAGGCACCAAGTCGTTCATGCGATTGAGGGTTTTCAAAAAAGTGGATTTACCACATCCCGAGGGACCAATAAGTGCTGTGATGCTTTTTTCAGGAATCGCAATATCGATCCCTTTGAGGGCTTTGTTTTCACCGTACCAAAGGCACAGATTGTTTGCAGTCATAATCTCGCTCATGTGTTTCTCCTTTTTGCGAAGTATTTACCAACTAAGGTGGCAGACAGATTGATAACCAAAGTGAGTATCATCAGAATAGCGGCGATTGCAAACGCAACACCGAACTCGCCTTCTTCTTTTGCATATACATACAACGCCACCGTCAATGTAGAGCCGGGGGAAGTCAAACCTTCCACGATGCCGTTCAGTGCGTGTGCAAAACCTGCGGTAAAGAGCAGAGCTGCCGACTCACCAAGAATACGACCAACCGAGAGGATACAACCCGTGATCACACCGTCCACACATCCGGGAAGAACGACGGTGCGGATGACTCTCCATTTGCCTGCGCCAAGACCGAAAGCTCCTTCACGGTAACTCTGCGGAACCGTTTTGAGGCTTTCTTGGGTAGTTCTCATCACCGTTGGCAGGTTCATAATCACAAGTGTCAGCGCACCTGCAAGAAGGCTTGTTCCAAAATTATTGGAAAACAGCAACATACCGACAAGACCGTAAATGATAGACGGAATGCCCGAAAGGGTTTCGGCGGCATATTCGATGATCGCCACCAGTTTTTTGTTTTTAGCGTATTCGGTAAGGTAAATTGCCGCACCGACACCAAGAGGCAGAACAATCACAAGCGTGGCAAGCACGATGTAAACCGTATTCAGAATGTCGGGCAAAATACCGATTCTCTCCGTTAAGTAGCTCGGCTTGGTGGAGAGCAGTTCCCATGAAATATTCGGAATGCCGTTTATCAGCACA
>JAZRQN010000087.1:0-6456 GCA_045649855.1 Acutalibacteraceae bacterium
AAAAGTACTTACGGAAGAACTTCCGAAACTCAAAAAATGCTTCCACAAACCCGTGATGGCGAATGTCAGCGGTTTTTCGGTGGAAGATTATGCCTACACGGTAGAAAAACTGGATGCAGAAAGTCAAATCGGTTGGTTTGAAGTGAATGTATCCTGTCCTAACGTGCACGGCGGTGGTATGAGCTTTGGCACTTCTCCCGAGGCGGCCGCTGAGGTTACACGTGCGGTGCGTAAAGTTACTAACAAACCGTTGCTCATCAAACTGTCTCCCAACGTTACCGACATTGTATCCATCGCCAAAGCGTGCGAAGATGCAGGTGCGGACGGTATCAGTATGATCAACACGCTGCTCGGCATGCGCATCGATCTCAAAACGAAGAAACCCGTTATCGCCAACAAAATGGGCGGTTTTTCGGGTCCTGCTATCAAGCCTGTTGCATTGAGAATGGTGTATCAGGTGTACGATGCGGTCAAGATCCCGATTGTGGGTATGGGCGGTCTTTCTTCCGCTGAAGATGTCATCGAAATGATGCTCGCTGGTGCGACGGCGGTGGAAATTGGCGCTGCAAACCTGGTGGATCCGTTTATTTGTCGTGATATCATCGCGGAATTGCCTGCGGTGATGGAAAAATACGGTATTAAAAATCTTGAAGATATTATCGGAGGTGCTCACTAATGGGTAAGGACGTTATTATTGCTTGTGATTTCCCGAGCAAAGAGGATGTACTCAATTTCCTCGACAAATTCGAAGGCAAAAAACCGTTTGTGAAGATCGGTATGGAACTGTTCTACGGCGCAGGTCCTGAAATCGTGCGTGAAATTAAAGCGCGCGGACATAAAATCTTCCTCGACCTCAAACTGCATGATATTCCGAACACCGTGCGCAAGAGTATGGCTGTGTTGTCCGGTTTGGACGTGGATATGTGCAACCTGCACGCTGGCGGTACCATCGCTATGATGGAAGCCGGTCTGGAAGGTCTGATGCGTCCCGACGGCACCCGTCCGTTGCTCATCGCCGTGACCCAGCTTACCTCTACCGATCAGGAGCGTATGGAAAACGATCTGCTCATCAAAGAGCCGATTGATAAAGTGGTGATGCACTATGCACACAACGCGAAACTCGCAGGTCTTGACGGCGTTGTCTGTTCTCCGCTGGAAGCAGGCAAAGTGCATGAAACCTGCGGTGCCGAGTTCCTGACCGTTACCCCCGGTGTCCGTTTTGCTGACGGCGACATCGGTGACCAGAAACGCGTGATGACCCCTGCCGAAGCGAAGAAAATCGGTTCTGATTACATCGTTGTCGGTCGCCCGATCACTGCGGCGGCTGATCCCGTGGCGGCTTACGAGCGCTGCGTGGCTGAGTTTGTAGATTAAGTGGATTGAGAGGGATATATAATGGAAGGTTATAAGAGAGAGTTTATTCAGTTTTTGGAGAGCGCAGGCGTGCTGAAATTCGGTGATTTCACCGCAAAAAGCGGCAGAAAGATCCCGTACTTCATCAATGCAGGCGATACCAAAACCGGCGATCAGATCTCGAAACTCGGTGAGTTTTATGCAAAAGCCTATTTTGAAAAGGTAGGCAACAAGAAAACCGTTCTGTACGGCCCTGCCTACAAAGGTATTCCGATTGCTGTGTCGGTTGCTTGCGCACTTTCAAAAGAAGGTCTTGACGTGCCCTTCTTCTTCAACAGAAAAGAGGAAAAAGACCACGGCGAAGGCGGCGTATTTGTCGGTTACAAACCGCAGGCAGGCGAAGAGATCGTCATCGTGGAAGACGTTATCACCGCAGGCACTGCTATCCGTGAGAGCATGGCGATTTTGGGTGGCTTGGAAGGCACTAAAGTTGCCGCTACCTTCGTGATGGTAGACCGCAAAGAAAAAGGCCGGACCGAAAAATCTGCTATGGCGGAAGTGGGCGAGGAGTATGGTTTCCCCGTATATTCTGTCGTAGATGTGTACGATATCATTGAATATCTTGAAGAAGATGAGGCCAACCGCGAAAACGTTGACCGTATCAAGAAGTATCTCGAAGTGAACGGCGCGAAAGCGTAAAGGGGAGTTCTGCAATGAGAAGTTTGATTGATATTCTGGAACTGTCCGTGGAGGAACTTGATGAGTTGATCGCGGTTGCCTACGATATCATCGAGAACCCGAAAAAATACGCGGATGTTTGTAAGGGCAAGAAACTCGCAACCCTGTTTTTTGAGCCCTCCACCCGTACTCGTTTGAGTTTTGAAGCGGCGATGTACGAGTTGGGCGGTAATGTGCTCGGCTTCTCCGAGGCAAAGAGTTCTTCCGCTTCGAAAGGTGAGAGCGTGGCGGATACCGCAAAGGTTATCTCCTGCTATGCGGACATTATCGCTATGCGTCATCCCAAAGAGGGCGCACCACTGGTCGCTTCTATGAACGCCTCCATCCCCGTGATCAACGCGGGCGACGGCGGACATAATCATCCGACCCAGACACTTGCCGATTTGTTGACCATTCATCGTGAGAAAGGCACTTTCGAAAATCTCACGGTCGGTTTCTGCGGCGATCTCAAATTCGGCAGAACGGTGCATTCGCTCATCAACGCTATGGCGCGTTATAAGGGCGTGAAGTTCGTGCTGATTTCGCCCGAAGAACTGAAACTGCCCAGTTACGTGAAAAAGGACGTTTTGCAGAAAAACGGTATCCCGTATGAGCAGACCACCGATTTGGTGAAAGCGATGCCAAAGCTCGATATCCTGTATATGACCCGCGTGCAGGGCGAGCGTTTCTTCAATGAAGAAGATTATCTGCGACTGCGCGATAGTTACATTTTGTCTCCCGACAAATTGGAAACCGCGAAAAAGGATTTGTGCATTATGCATCCGTTGCCGCGTGTGAACGAAATCAGCGTTGCGATTGACGATGATCCGCGTGCATGCTACTTTAAACAGGTGCTCAATGCGAAATACATGCGTATGGCGCTGATCTTAAAACTGCTGGAGGTGGAAGTATGAACATCGATTCGATCAAAAACGGTATTGTGATCGACCACATCACCGCAGGTAAATCCATGCGCATCTACCAGCTGCTCGGTCTGGACAAACTGCAATGCAGCGTGGCGTTGATCAAAAACGTCAACAGCCATAAGATGGGCAAGAAAGACATCATCAAAATCGACACCGATTTTGAGGTAGATACCGATGTGCTCGGTTACGTAGATCCGGGTGCTACCATCAGCATCATCCGTGATGGTGCTATCGTGGAAAAACGCACCTTGTCTCTGCCTGAGCGCTTGACCAATGTGCTCAAATGCAAAAATCCGCGTTGCATCACGACAACCGAACAGGAATTGACCCAAGTGTTCCTGCTCACCGATCGTGAAACCGGCACTTACCGTTGCCTCTATTGCGAAACCAAAGCGGAAACCTAATAATAAATATAAAAGGACTGCAGACGAAAAGTCGGCAGTCCTTTTTATTTGTGTCAGAATATTGAAGCAATGTACGATCTACCATTCCCACCATCTTCTTCCGCTTTTGCGATCTTCGTAAAGCGACCAGATGTAACAAATTAAACAAGCCACAATGCCGAAACATGCGAAAACAGTCTCCCATATTTCTGGAAAAAAGATGCATGTGATTCCGAAAAATAGTATGTATAAACTGTTGAAGAAAGCAAACGCCTTTTGGGAGAAAGAGATTTTCTGGCGTTGTTTGAAGCAACGAATGGTGAGTATACAAGAGAAGATCGCAACCAAAAGATATAGCCACGCTAATAACAAAGGGAGAGTAGAAAACAAGAACGAAAAAAGTTTTAACATATTAAACACCTACGGAATTATAATTTGTTTGCAGAAATTATTTTCACCCCATTGAGCTGTCATTCTTTTACAAATGCTTGCAAAAGATTTTCGATATTTTTCGTGCGCAAAGATGAAGTAAAAGCGATTTGTATATTTAGGGAATTCTAATAAAAGTACGCAATCTGCATTTAGATATGTCTTTTGAAACTCCATAATAGCATCAATACACGTTGATTTTTTGGTCATTTGCGGACGATGTTGGTATAAGATTACGTTTTGTCCTCGTTTATAATAGTCTTTCAGTTCCGTCCACTTTACATGTTTTTCAGTAGTTTGATTTTTCAAAAACATATTTTTGGTTTCCAGACCGTTATCAGGATCGAGGAAAACGGTGTTAGCATTTTGCGTTTGCGATAAAGCAGCTTGATGCCAAGTGTTTCGGTTTTTGCCGATAACATCAGAAAAATAGTGTGCAGGGAACAGATTTGCTTTTTCAATGCTTTCGATATGTCTGTCTTTTGCGACACACACGATTTTATGTAAGACGTCAAATAGGAGGGGATCATAGTTTCGGTACGTTTGTGGTGAAGATAGGTATTGAATGTACTTACCATCATCTTGTTTGCCGAAAGTTTTAGGGTTAACTCTGTACCAGTTTACGGATAGTGATATTTCTTCTGAACAAATAGTCCGTAGTAACCCGTATTTGCCGTAATCGCCTATATCGCCAACATAGTTATCTTGCATAACACCCTCTCCTTCTTTACTACTATAACAAAAAAGTGGCAGAAAAACAATCTTTCTGCCACTTTTTATTACATACTATTAAAATTAGAACAACCCTGTAATCTTACCGCTATCGTCAACGTCAATCTTTTCAGCGGCAGGGACTTTCGGGAGACCGGGCATGGTCATAATGTCGCCGGTCAGTACCACGATGAAGCCTGCTCCTGCGGATACACGCACGTTTTTGATGGTAACGGTGAAGTTCTCGGGGGCGCCGAGCTTGGTCGGGTCATCCGAGAAAGAATACTGCGTTTTCGCCATACATACGGGGCAGTTGCCAAAGCCGAGTTCGGTCAAAGCGGCAATCTGCTTTTTAGCCGCAGGCAGAATGGAGATGCCATCACCGCCGTACACCTTTTTCACGACCGCTTCGATTTTCTCTTCGATGGTGAGATCGGTTTCATACGAGAAGGTGAAATCGCCTTTTTCCTCTTCACACAGACGGACAACCTCGCGAGCCAGCTCTTCGCCGCCTTTGCCGCCTTCCGCCCACACGTTGGACAGCACCACGTTGACGCCGAGTTCTTTACATTTTGCGATAATCAAATCGATTTCCGCATCGGTGTCGGTGGGGAAGCGGTTGACCGCTACGACAGAGGGCAGTTTGTATACGTTTTTGATGTTGGAAACGTGGCGAAGCAGATTGGGGATACCCTTTTCAAGTGCTTCGAGATTTTCGTTGCCAAGTTCGGTCTTTGCGAGACCGCCGTGCATCTTGAGAGCACGAACGGTGGCAACGATAACCACTGCGGAGGGCTCAAGACCTGCCATACGGCATTTGATGTCGAGAAATTTCTCAGCACCCAGGTCAGCGCCGAAACCTGCTTCGGTAATCGCGTAATCGCCGAGTTTCATAGCAAGTTTGGTCGCCATTACCGAGTTGCAACCGTGTGCGATGTTGGCGAACGGACCGCCGTGTACGAAAGCAGGCGTGCCTTCGAGGGTTTGCACCAGATTGGGTTTGATAGCGTCTTTGAGCAACGCCGCCATCGCGCCGACCGCTTTCAGATCGCCTGCAGTAACGGGCTTTTCGTCATAGGTGTATGCCACCACGATGCGAGACAAACGCTCTTTGAGATCAGCGATAGAAGAGGCGAGACAGAACACCGCCATGATTTCGGAAGCCACGGTGATATCATAGCCATCCTCACGCGGCACGCCGTTCACTCTGCCACCCAGACCGTCGGTTACGAAACGAAGTTGTCTGTCGTTCATATCCACACAGCGTTTCCAGGTGATGCGACGAGGATCGATGTTGAGCGCATTTCCTTGATAAATGTGATTATCCAGCATAGCAGCCAAAAGGTTGTTGGCAGCACCGATCGCGTGGAAGTCGCCTGTGAAGTGCAGGTTGATGTCTTCCATCGGCACGACCTGCGCCCAACCGCCGCCTGCAGCACCGCCCTTGACACCGAACACGGGACCGAGAGACGGTTCGCGAAGTGCCACCATGACGTTTTTACCGATGCGGCGCATACCGTCAGCAAGACCGATAGTGGTGGTGGTCTTACCCTCACCCGCAGGGGTGGGGGTAATGGCCGTTACCAAAACCAGTTTGCCGTCAGGACGCTGTACGTCGTCCAGCAGCGCGTAATCAACTTTTGCTTTATATTTGCCGTACTGTTCGAGATATTTGTCATCCACACCTGCCGTTTTGGCAATTTCGGTGATGGGCAACATTTCAACGGATTGTGCAATTTCAATATCGGTTTTCATAAGTTTACGTCCCCTTTATTTGAAATATTTCACCGCCGCGCGGAACATACCGATGTCATAATCACCGGGAACGTTCTTGTACAGACCGTTGCCGATGCGTTCACTGTGGCCCATTTTACCGAACACTCTGCCGTCGGGGGAGGTGATACCCTCGATAGCGTATACCGAGTTGTTGGGGTTGA
>JAZRQN010000088.1:0-3364 GCA_045649855.1 Acutalibacteraceae bacterium
TGTATGACAACGTTTGCGACACCACCTGCCCTTGCGTTTATGTCCGTGAAGTCCCCGATCACGTTTACGCAACCACCAAGTTTGACGAAAACGGCCACTGGACTGCATGTGCTTGCGGCGATACGACCGAAGTGATCCCGCACGTATACGAGGGCGATTGCGACACCTCTTGTGATTGCGGTTACATCCGTACCGTTGAGCACGATTATGCAACCACCGAGTTTGATGAAAACGGCCACTGGACTGCATGCGCTTGCGGTGATACCACCACAGCAGTCCCCCACGTATATGATGACGATGCAGATGCGGAATGTAACGTGTGCCATTACGTCCGCGAACTGAAAAACGGTTGGGTTGAAGATAGCGGCAAGAAAATGTATTACGTTGGCGGCAAACCGCTCAAAAACGAGTGGGAATACATCGACGCCAAATGGTATTTCTTTGATGTAGACGGCTATATGCTCACCAACAAATGGCAGAAAGACTCCAAAGGTTGGGTAAAAGTAGGCGCTGACGGCGCGATGCTCACCGATCAGTGGACCACCGACTCCAAGGGTTGGTGCTACGTTGGTGCGGACGGTTATGCGCTGACCAAATGCTGGAAGAAAGACTCCAAAGGCTGGATCTATCTGGATGCCAACGGTTCTATGACCAAGTCCAAATGGGTGCAGACTTCCGGCAAGTGGTACTACTGCGATGCCAACGGTTATAGGATGATTAACCAGTGGTTCAAAGACGCCAACGGCAAGTGGTATTATTTTGATGCGAACGGCGTGATGCTCACCAATAAATGGTTTAAAGATACCAACGGCAAGTGGTATTACTTTGACGCGAGCGGTGCAATGCTCACCAACAAATGGCAAAAAGACTCTAAAGGTTGGGTATACGTAGGCGCTGACGGTGCGATGAAGACCAACGCGTGGGTCAAAGACTCCAAGGGCTGGTGCTATGTTGGCGCTGACGGCTATGCGGTTACCAACTGCTGGAAGAAAGATTCCACCGGCTGGATCTATCTGGATTCCAATGGTTCTATGACCAAGTCCAAATGGGTGCAGGACGGCGGCAAGTGGTACTACTGCGATGCCAACGGTTATATGGTTGCCGGCAAGACCATTACCATTGACGGCAAGAAATACACCTTCAACGCTTCCGGCGTGTGGGTCGGCTAAATGTATGCAAAAGCGCGGTGTGTCGAGAGACACACCGTGCTTTTTTATACCTATATTATACAGTTGACCTTTTTGCGAAAAAATGCTATAATACACTGAATATATATTGTTTACAATCAGAAAGGCAGTGTTTTTATGAAAGTTTCTCCGTCTATTCTCACTTGTGATTTTGCTCATCTGGAACAGGCGATGCAGTTCGTCGAAAAATCGGGTGCCGATATGGTGCACATCGACGTGATGGACAGTGTGTTTGTGCCGAACATGAGCTTTGGCGCGCCGATCATTCAGGCGATGCGCCCGTATACCACTTTGCCGTTTGACGTGCATCTGATGATGCAGTATCCTGCGAAATTGTTGGATGATTTCATCAAAGCAGGTGCTGATCTCATCAATTTCCACGTGGAAGCGGACGTGGATATTGAAGACACCCTGCGCCGTATCCGCGAAGCAGGTATTAAAACCGCGTTGACCGTAAAACCCAAGACCCCTGCTGAAGCAGTGTTCCCGTATCTTGATCAGTTGGATATGGTACTGGTGATGACCGTAGAGCCCGGTTTTGGCGGTCAGAAATTTATGCAGGATATGATGCCTAAAGTTACTGCCATCCGTGAAGAGATCAACCGTCGCGGTCTTTCTGTTTCCATTGAGGTAGACGGCGGTGTGAATATGGAAACCGCGCCCATCTGTGCTGCAGCAGGCGCAGACGTCGCGGTGGCAGGCAGTGCGTTCTTCAATATGGAAGATCCCACGCCGCTCGTGGAGGCGTTACACGCTCTCTAATGCGTTGCCGATATACAGCGGTGTGCCGCGCTCGGCGATATGTGCGGCGGCGAGTTTGCCGCCCCCGACAAACGGTGCAAACTCTGTTAATCGCGTAATTTCGTCAGCGGATATGTGCGGCGCATACAGCAACAAGCGGTATGCATCCCCGTACGCATACAGCGATGCGGCGACGATGCCGTTCATGCCTTGCTGACACATTGCCGCTATTTGCGGTAAGAGCGCATCGGATCGCGGTGCGAAGATATGAATGCCGTCCCGCTCTATCGGTCGCGGAGACGGTGTAACCAAAAAAAGACAGCCGTTTGCTGTGGGGAGTGCCTCCACCGTAATCACACCGCTGATAAACGGATGTTTGCGATGTAGTCGTCGAAGAACCTGACGGATGACCGATGCGGTGCGCACGTCGCGTTTTTGCAACGTGGAAAAGGACACTCCAAAACGTGTCAGTTCCCGATTGTTGACAAGTGCGTACAAGGTGCCCCCCTGTGTTGTACCTGTTTGCACACAATCCCTCCTTTTAAAGGTTATGATAAAGCATAGTTTACTCCCAAAACAAGCGGTATCTTTTGGAAAGGTGATGATCGAATGTCGTTTAAAAAGCGTGGCTTGCCGCTCATAGATATGAAAATGCCTGCGGCGTCC
Source organism: Acutalibacteraceae bacterium (assembly GCA_045649855.1). Classification (GTDB taxonomy): domain Bacteria; phylum Bacillota; class Clostridia; order Oscillospirales; family Acutalibacteraceae; genus URNF01. Next base: position 2,595 of record JAZRQN010000088.1, read on the forward strand.
AATCCGATTGCTTCCACGCATTTCCGTGCGGCGCTGAGCGTGCCGCTTTCTCTGTTCGAGACGGTTGCCGCGACATCTTCGGTTGAAGAAACAGTAGTTGAAAAGGGTGAAAACCTGTATATCGATGAAAACGGTTTGCCGACCGTCGCGCCTGCTTGCGGAACGGTGAGTGGTTGCGAGGAGATGGTGCATCCGTTGTACGGTCGTCTGACCTGTGTTACCATCCGTCCCGAAGAAGGGGAGGAACGGTTACTGACTCCGCTTGCAGATCCTTTGAACGCTTCGCCTGCGGACATTGCGGAGATCGCACGGTTGGCAGGCATTATTGATGAAACCGACGGCGTACCGCTGTTTGAAAAACTGCATCGTTATGCGGATAATGGCTGTCAGGTGGTTGCAAACGCCGTGGAAGCACAGCCGTATGCATCTGCCGCGTTTGCGGTGCTGTGCGAGCGACAAGAAGCGGTGCTCGGCGGTCTGAAACTGGCGGTGCGCGCGGTAGCAGGCATCGGCGGCAACGTCGCTGTCTGCTTGAATAACGCGGATATGCGCCGTCAACTGAAACGTATGTATTCTGATAAAACGCTCTATTTTGCACCCGAACGGTATCCTGTGGATGTGTACACTGCAGTGGAAGCCCCCGCTTGTTTGATTGGCGTGCAGGCGCTGTGTGCGTTGTATGATGCGGCGTATACGGGGGTTGCCGCTACTACCACCGTGATTACGGTGGCAGGTGATATGGTGAAAACTCCGCAAAACCTGCGCGTTGC
>JAZRQN010000089.1:0-7722 GCA_045649855.1 Acutalibacteraceae bacterium
GAAATTGACGGAAAAAGCACAAACGGCGGCGGAAGAATACCACCGTTTGCAGCAGGATATCGCGTCGGTGGAAGCGGCGTTGTCCGGTGCGAAAGGCGAACTGATCACCGCAGGTGAAGATCGCATTCGTTGCGAGGGCGAAGTACGCCGTTTGCGCGAATTGCTGACGAGCGGTGAAAACGCAGTACAGGAATTTACTGCGGAAATCGCGGCACTGAACACCCGTGCAACCGAAGCCAAACAGTTGTCGGCTGATGCCTTGGCGGCAATCGATACTACCAATGCAGAAAAAGCGGCGGTGGAAAAAGCGCTTGAAGAAATTTCGGGTGGCAGACGTGAACTGTCCGAGCGCAGAGAGGCGTTGTCTGCTGAAATTGCACAATCCCGTTTGGATGCACTCGGTGCGGCAAAAGAGATTGAGAGTTTGCAAGCGGCGATCGCCGATCTGGAATCCCGTCGCAACGATGCGGACGGACACCGTCAGAATTTGCTGTCCCAGATCGAATTGCTGAAACTTGCCAATGCGCAGATCGAAGAAAATATTGTTGCAGTGCAGTCCGAAGCGCAAGCGTTGCGTGAACAGGCGGACGCATCCAACGGCGAAATCGAAGCGCTTGTGCAGAAACGTCAGGAGGGTGAAGCGGAGCAGACCCGTCTGCGCCAGCAATCCCGTGAGAAGAACGATGAACGCGAGCATCTCGGTCAAGAGGTCGCGCGTTTGGAAGAAAAACAGATCTCCATTCAGAAACAAGCGGACGATCTGACCAGACGTTTGTATGAGGAATATGAACTCACCCGTATGGAAGCGGAGGCAGTTGCCAAACCTATTGAAGATGCGAACGAAGCCAACCGCAGAGTTACCGAACTCAAAAACAAGATCCGTGCACTGGGCAGTGTCAACGTGGATGCCATTGAGGAATATAAAGAGGTCAATGAACGCTATCAGTTCATGAAGACCAACGTAGAAGACGTTGAAAACTCCAGAAATGAACTCTTGAAACAGATTGAAGACCTTACGGTACATATGCGCGAGATCTTCATCGAACGTTTCAAACAGATCAACTATTACTACGGCATCGTGTTTGCAGAGATGTTCGGCGGCGGTAAAGGCGAACTCCGTCTTGCCGATCCGGAGGATATTCTCAATTCCGGTATCGATATGTTCATCCAACCGCCCGGAAAGGTCATCCTCAATCTGGATGCGCTGTCCGGTGGCGAGAAAGCGTTGTCTGCAACCGCTCTGCTCTTTGCTATCTTGAAAGTTACGCCTTCGCCGTTCTGCGTGCTCGACGAGATCGAAGCGGCGCTTGACGACGTGAACGTGGACCGCTATGCGGCGTATCTGCGCCGTATGTGCGAAAAAACGCAGTTTATTACCATTACCCACCGTCGTGGCACGATGGAAGAAGCGGACACCTTGTACGGCGTTACCATGCAGGAACGCGGCGTATCCAAACTGCTTGAACTGCGCGCCAGCGAGGTCGAGGAGAAACTGGGCCTTAAACTGGAAACCAAAGGCGTTTGATGTATCCGTTTTCCATCTGCTGAAAGGAGATAACCCGAATGGGATTTTTTGATAAGATCAGTAACGGTCTGAAAAAAACCAGAGAAGCTATGATGGGTTCGCTGGGCGGTGTGCTCAAAGCGTTTACCCGTATTGACCGTGAGTTGTTTGATGAGTTGGAAGAGATCCTCATCATGAGCGACGTCGGCACGGTAACCGCCGCGCTGTTGCGTGAACAGCTGGAGGAACGGGTGAAAGAACAGCATGTTACCGATCCTGCAGAAGTGCGCGGATTGCTCAAAGAGATCGTGGCGGAAATGTTGCGTGGCGACCAAGCGTTGTCTTTGACCACCAAACCGTCGGTGATCTTGGTGATCGGTGTCAACGGTGTTGGAAAAACCACCACCATCGGCAAATTGGCACACAACCTGAAACAGGACGGCAAAAAGGTGCTGCTCGCGGCGGCGGATACTTTCCGCGATGCCGCGATTGAGCAGTTGGAAGTGTGGGCAAACCGCGCGGAAGTGGACATTGTCCGTCATTCGCAGGGCGCTGATCCCGGTGCGGTGGTGTTCGATGCCATCGCCGCTGCTAAAGCGCGTAATTGCGATGTTGTCATTTGCGATACCGCAGGCAGATTGCATAACAAAAAACACCTGATGGATGAGTTGCATAAGATCAGCCGTATTATTGATAAAGAGTTGTCCGATGCGGACAAAGAAGTGTTGCTGGTGTTGGATGCAACCACGGGTCAGAACGCTGTGAACCAGGCGAAAGAATTCAAAGAAGTCGCAGGTTTGACCGGCGTGGTGCTCACCAAGTTGGACGGTACTGCAAAAGGCGGCGTTGTATTGGCGCTGCACGGCGACCTGAAAGTGCCGGTGAAATTCATCGGTGTGGGTGAGGGGATCGACGATCTGCAACCCTTTGACCCTGAGGCGTTTGCGGATGCTTTGTTTGAGGAATAAGGAGAAACACTATGCGTTTTATCATTGCTACACACAATGCACATAAACTCATTGAATTGCGTCGTATATTAGAACCGCTGGGCATTGAAGCGGTTACCGACACCGATCTTGGTATCGAGTTGCCCGAAGTGGACGAAACGGGGACGACCTTCGCGGAAAACGCGTATCTGAAAGCGGCATCCGCTTGTGAATTCTCGGGTCTTCCTGCCATTGCGGATGATTCGGGCATTATGGTCGATGCTTTGGACGGCGCACCCGGTGTGTATTCCGCACGCTATGCAGGCGAGAACGGCACCGATGAACAGTGCAACGAGAAACTGTTGCGCGAATTGAAAGACGTGCCTGCCGAACAGCGCGGAGCGCAGTTTGTGTCCGCGATTTGTTGTGTGTTTCCGAGCGGTGATACCGTTACGGCAAATGGCATCGTGCGCGGCAGTATCGGGTATGAACCCAAAGGCGAAAACGGCTTTGGGTACGATCCGCTGTTTTTGACGATTGAATATCCGGGAAAAACCTCCGCGGAAATCACCGATGCCGAGAAAGATGCAATCAGCCACCGCGGCAAAGCACTTCGTGCGTTTGTGCCGCAGTTGCAGGATTTCTTGAAAAAATATCATCAATAATTGGAGTTAAGATTATGGAATTGACCAGTAAACAACGCGCATTTTTGCGTTCGATGGCAAATACTATACAACCGGTTTTGCACGTTGGCAAAGGCGGTGTTGTGGATACGCTCGTGAAGCAGGCGGATGATGCGCTTGCGGCTCGCGAGCTGATTAAAGGCAAATTGCTGGAAACAGCACCGCTCACCGCGAAAGAAGCGGCGAATGAGATTGCCGCACAGGTGAACGCCGCTTGCGTGCAGGTGGTGGGTCGCACCTTTGTGCTGTATCGTCCTGCCAAAGAAGCGGTCATCGTGTTGCCCCGCGTATGAGAATCGCGTTATTCGGCGGCACCTTTGATCCGATTCATACCGCGCACCTGCGGATGGCAGGTATGTTGGCAGATGAACTGTCGTTGGATCGGGTGCTGTTTATGCCCACCTTTGTTCCGCCTCATAAAGTGAAAAATGGTATGGCGCCTGCTGAACATCGTTTGCGTATGTGCCAACTGGCTTGTGCCGCTGATTCGCGGTTTGCGGTCTCCGATCTGGAGATCAGGCGCGGCGGTGCCAGTTTCACTGTGGATACGCTCACAGCGTTACGGGAGCAGTATCCGCAGGATGAGTGGTATTTGCTTGTCGGCGCGGATATGTTTATGACGTTTGGCACGTGGTATCGCTTTGAAGAGATCTTGAAACTGGCGACTGTGTGCACCATACCGCGCGGCGATGTATCTGCCGCGATGTTGGAAGCATATGGTGAAACCCTAGCGGCGGTCGGTGGCAGATATCATATTGTCAATGCTCCCGTAGGTGAGATTTCTTCTACTGCGATACGGGACGACATTGCAAACGGCAATCTGTCAGATGGCGTGGTGCCGCAGGCAGTACTGGATTATATTCACGAAAACGGCTTGTATGCAAAGCCTGTTACCCAGTCTCTCAAAGAGATGGAACCGCGGTTTATTGAAATCATCCGTAAGCGCGAAAGTGATTATCGGTTTTTGCATTCGCTGGAGGTTGCCAAGTCGGCTGAATATCTTGCAAAACGCTATGGTGCAGACGCGGATAAAGCGCGCGTGGCAGGCATTTTGCACGATGTGATGAAAGATGTTTCGGGCAAGGAACAGTTGCAAATTCTCAAAGACTTTGGTATACTGTTAGATACTGTTGAGCAGGATGCTCCCAAGTTGTGGCACGCGCGTTCGGGCGCTGTGTTTATGGAGCATATTCTGCATATTGATGATACGGATATCATCAACGCCGTGCGGTATCATACCACCGCCAGAGCAGGAATGAGCCTGCTGGAAAAGGTGGTCTTTATTGCTGATTTTATCTCGGCAGACCGCACCTACAGCGACGTGGATGTGATGCGTCGTCTGGCGGACCGATCGTTGGAAGAGGCGATGGGATATGCGTTGCGATATACCGTGAATGATTTGGAGAAAAAAGGTGCTGCCGTGCATCCCGATACGCTTGCGGCGCTTTCAGAAATAGAAAGGGGAGGTAACTGATATGGCGAAGAACACACGCAGTAAGAAAGGTCAAGTAAGCCTTGCCTCGGCTGCAGGTGCAAACAGAAAACCGAAAAAGAAGAAGAAAAAAGCCACAGTCGGTGTCATTGTGGTGCGCGTTCTGGTGGCGGTGCTGACCACGTTGTCGGTTTTGTTCATTGCCGTGATGGGATACGGTATTTATTCCAGCATGAACTCAGGCGGTAATAAGCACGACGTACAGTTGTACAGTTATGATACCACCCCTGAAGCGCAGGAGAAAAAGGTATCTTATTTCTTGGTTGGCCTCACCGATAGTGATGAGAGTGCCGCCATGGATATGCTGACCCTCATTTGCTATGATAAAGCGCAAAAGAACGTGCGCTTCCTGCAGGTGCCCACCGATACGTATATCGGTCAAACGGGCGCTTACACCGTTACCAGAATCGGCAACGTGTGGAACAATCCCACGCCGCTTGTGTGGTGCGAAACTTGTCGGAAACGCGTGTTTGAGCCGGAACAGAAAGACGGCAAACACACGACCTGCGAAACGCCGTTGACCGAGAAGACGGGATCTGCGGTTGAAAGTCTGATTTCGGTGTTTAATGACCAGTTCAGTATGCCGGTAGATAACTATTTCATCCTGTCTCCCGACACGCTCAAAGAATTGGTGAACGCTGTTGGCGGCATTAATGTGGAATTGGATAAGAAAATGACCGTCAGCGGTATTGAATATCCTGTCGGCAACCAGTTGCTGGACGGCTCTGCAGCGCTGTATTATGCAACCGATTATGAGTTTGACAATTCTCCTGCTAAAGATGCGGATCGTTTGTTGCGCCAGCGTAAAGTGTGGGCTGCATTGCTGCAACGGATGTCCACGCTGGACGAAAACACGTTGCTCAAAAATGTGATTCAGCCGATTATGGCAGGTGCGAACCCGTTGCGCACCAACACAGGCAGTGCCGCAGTCGCTAAAATGATGGCAGGCATTTCTTCCGAGAGCACGGAAAATATGACCTATGTGGAAGCACTCAGTAAATTGCTCAAACATTTTGGTGCCGTGGATCTCCAAAATGTGAGTTTTCATATCCTGCCGGGCAATGTTGCCAAACAGGGTTCTGCGAACTATTTCAGCATCAAAAAAGATGCGGCTGTAAAACTGTTGGAGAAAAAATTCAATCCGTAGGGTTTAACAATGACCGAAGCACACCTGCTGATCAACGAAATTGCAACTGCGGCAGGGGAGACCGATACCAAAGAACAGACGATGAAGCAGATTGCTGTGGAACAGAGTGCTGTAACGATTACGAGCGGGACCACCACTGCCACTTCTGCGACGGAGGCTGCTCAATAACAGCGGAGGATATAGATTGGTGGATACGGAAAAGTTAGGACGCATTTTGCGTTCGCTTGATAAACACTTGGCACGGGATATTGTGGCGATTGACGTGAGAGGCATCTCTGCCATCACCGATTATTTCGTGTTTGCGACCGGCGGCAGCACCACCCAGGTCAAAGCGTTGAGTGATTACGTGGAAAAAGATCTGCGTGATATCGACGTACAACCCGAACGCGTGGAAGGGTATCACAATCAAGCGCGTTGGATTTTGATGGATTACGGCAATGTGGTGTTGCATGTGTTCTTGCAGGAAGCAAGAGAGTTTTATGATTTAGAGCGGTTGTGGCAAGACGGAACCGCTGTGAATATTGCAGATTTTATTGAAACCGAGGAGATATAAATGCATTACAATCATTCGGAAATCGAAGCAAAATGGCAAAAATATTGGGAAGAGCACGACACGTTCCATACTGACGTGTGGGATTTTTCCAAACCGAAATACTATGTTTTGGATATGTTCCCGTATCCGTCCGGTGTCGGTCTGCACGCAGGACATCCGGAAGGATATACGGCGACTGATATTATGTCCCGTATGAAGCGCATGCAGGGATATAACGTGTTGCACCCGATGGGCTATGACTCGTTTGGTCTGCCTGCGGAGCAGTATGCAGTTTCGACCGGTAACCATCCCAACGGATTTACCGAGAAGAATATCGAAACGTTTTCCAAACAGTTGAAAGAACTGGGATTTGACTACGACTGGTCCAAAATGACCCCTCCTTCCGATGCCGAGTTTTACAAGTGGACCCAGTGGATCTTCAAAAAACTCTGGGAAGCGGGTTATGCCAAACGTATCGAAATGCCTGTCAACTGGTGCGAAGAGTTGGGTACTGTGTTGTCCAACGATGAGGTCATTGACGGCAAATCCGAACGCGGCGGTTTCCCGGTCGTGAAGAAAAATATGATGCAGTGGGTTATCGACCAGCCTGCCTTTGCGGAAAAATTGCTGGAAGGCTTGGAAGAGATCGATTGGCCCGAATCCACCAAAGAGATACAGCGCAACTGGATCGGCAAATCCACCGGTGTGGAAGTGGATTTTCAACTGGTGGGCGGTGGCAGTTTCTCCATCTACACCACCTGCATTGAAACCATTTACGGTATCACCTTTATGGTGTTGGCACCCGATGGTAAGATCACCGAGAACCTGCTTGACCGCGTGGAAAACTTGGAAGAGGTCAAAGCGTACATAGACGAAACGGTGAAAAAATCGGATATGGATCGCACCGATCTCAATAAGACCAAATCCGGTTGTCCGCTCAAAGGCGTGTATGCGATCAACCCTGTGAATGGTAAAGAAGTGCCGGTATTCATCGGCGACTTCGTGCTTGCAAACTATGGCACGGGTGCGGTCATGGCTGTTCCCAGCCACGATCAGCGCGACTTTGAATATGCGATTGCCCACAACATCCCGATGATGCAGGTAATTGACGGTCGCGATGTCAGCGAATGCGCCTTTGAAAAGCAGGATTACCTGGGTAAAGGTTGTCGCCTTGTCAACTCGGAAGAGTTCACCGGCTTGACGGTGGAAGAGGCGAAAGAAGCTATTACCTGCAAATTGGAAAAGCAGGGCATTGCACGCCGCAAAAACAACTATCATTTCCGCGAGTGGATCTTCGCGCGTCAGCGTTATTGGGGCGAACCCGTTCCGTGTGTATACACCGAAGAGGGCGAAACTGTGTTTCTGCCCGATGAAGAATTGCCGCTCGTACTGCCTGTACTGGAAGACTATAAAGGCCGCGGCGGTCAGGCTCCGCTTG
>JAZRQN010000090.1:0-8304 GCA_045649855.1 Acutalibacteraceae bacterium
ACGAAACAGAATACTGGCTGGAACTGTTTGTGAAATCCGATATTCTGAATAGAGAAACGGCGGTTGATCTTTATAATCAATGCGGTACGATTCGCCGTATCTTAATTGCCTCCATTAACACCGCAAAGGAGAATGCAAAATGAAAATAGCAGAAATTTCTACTTTACTCAAACAAGAACTCTATGAAAACGACTATCAATACGGGTTTTGTTTTGATGGCAGAAAATACACGCCGAATTTTAAAAATGGGTTTGATGCAGAGTTTTTTAATCTATCAAAAACCGTATATCGCATTCAAGATCCGCAAGATACCATGAAAGAAAAAATTGGGACCTGCATTGATGCGGTGATTGTAATGAAAACCATTTTAGATGAATTAAATGTCCCAAGTAAAATTTGGCTACTTCATCATAATGTTAAAAAGACTCCACATACAATTTTGACCTTTGAAGCAGAAGAAAAAGTGGTCTATCTTGAACTGACACCTCAATCAAACAAACCGTGGTATGGTAAAGAAATATTATATGAGAACGAGCAAAGCTTTGTTGATAGTTTTCAAAAAGATGACTTTACAATTATTGAAGTAACTAATCAAATAATAATCGGATCTCATCCAGACTCGTTGCTACAGCTTTTGCCGCAACAATATAAATAACCGTGATGTACTTTTGGTCGTTCTTACCCCCACATATACTACTTTTAGTCGCTCTTTCGCAAAACAAAAAGAGACATCTTCGGATGTCTCTTTTTGTTTTCGTTGCACTTAATGATCGGACGCTCGCATTCCGACGAAAAAAGACACCCACAAGGGTGTCTTTTTTATCATCTCTTTTTTAACTGCCAGAAAGCCACGGCCCCTGCCGCGGCAACGTTCAGTGAATCCACGCCGTTTTCCATCGGGATTTTGACGGTGTAATCACTTTCGACGATGGTCGTAGGGGAGAGACCGTCTCCCTCCGTGCCGAGAATGATAGCGAGTTTATCTTCCGCCATCAAGGCAGTATCGTCAATGCTGACCGACTTGTCGGTAAGTGCCATCGCAGCGGTCTTGAATCCAAGAGAACGCAGTTGTGATTGACCTTCCATTGGCCAAGGCGCGTCAATATACGTCCAAGGCACTTGAAATACCGTACCCATACTGACACGTACAGCACGGCGGCACAGCGGATCGCAACAGGTGGGGGTGAGCAACACAGCATCCATTCCCATTGCGGCGGCAGAACGGAAAATAGCACCGATATTGGTAGAATCCACGACCCCCTCCAATACTGCCACGCGTGCCGCGTGTTCGCATACAGTCTGTACAGTTGGTAAGGTGGGACGGCGCATGGCGCATAGAATGCCGCGCGTCAGTTCATAACCTGTCAACGTTGCCAGTACATCGCGGTCAGCGGTGTATACGGGAATATCCCCGCAACGCGCAATCAGTTCCTTTGCTTGCCCCGAGATGTGCTTGCGTTCCATTAACAAGGAACAAGGTACATAGCCTGCATCCAAAGCACGGGAGATCACCTTGGGGCTTTCAGCGATGAAAATACCTTTTTCAGGTTCCAGACGATTGCGTAATTGTGTTTCGGTCAGGCGTGCATACACGTCCAGTTCGGGCAGAGTTAAATTTTGTATTTCAATAATCGGCATATTGCGTTCCTTCCTCTTGCAGGTGGCAGATTCTTAAAAGTAGTATATTTATAAAAAAGAGGTTTGTCAATACATTGCATTTTTGGTAGATATGTGTTACTATAACCGATATAGATAAATGATTACCGGGAGGTAATGGTATGCGTATTGTTGTGAAAGTCGGCACGTCAACGCTGGCACACGCGACAGGTCATCTGAATATTCGTTGTGTGGAAGCATTGTGTAAGGTGCTGTCCGATTTGAAAAACAGCGGTCATGAAGTGATTTTGGTTTCTTCCGGCGCTATCGGTATGGGCGTTGGCAAACTGAATTTGCGTGAGCGTCCGTCGGATATGCCGACCAAACAGGCGGCGGCCGCTGTCGGTCAGTGCGAACTGATGTATACATACGATAAACTGTTTTCCGAATACAACCATACGGTGGCGCAGATCTTGCTTGTAGGCGCTGACGTGGAGGATGAGGTGCGGCATCAGCATTTTCAGAATACGTTGTTCCGTCTGTTGGAACTGGGCGTGTTGCCAATCGTAAACGAAAATGATACCGTTTCCACCGAAGAAATCGGTATTGGTGATAACGATACGCTGGGCGCGATTGTCGCCACCAGTGTGAATGCAGATCTTTTGGTTTTGCTTACCGACATCGACGGATTGTACACCGCTGACCCCCGACAAGTCGCTGATGCCAAACTTATTTCGGTGGTGAATGAGATCACGCCCGATATTATTGCGCTCGCGGCAGGTAAGGGCAGTGCGCTCGGAACGGGTGGTATGATCACCAAACTGCGCGCCGCCGAACGATGTATGGCGAATGGGTGCGACACCGTGATTGCGCACGGTGCGAATCCCGAAATTCTGTACGATATTTTAAACGGTAAACCCTGCGGCACGCGTTTTGTCGCCGCCAAGGAGTGAAACAAATTGACGACACAAGAGATTTTACAAACTGCAAAAGAGACGATGCCGCTGGTGGCAGAACTGTCTGCCGAAGTAAAAAATCGCGCGCTTGAGGCAATGGCGGAAGCGCTGTTACAATTTGAAACGGATATTTTAACCGCTAACGCGGCGGATGTTGCCGCCGCAAAAGGCGTGATTTCGGATGTGATGATCGATCGTTTGGCGCTGAATCACGATCGCATTGCGGCAATGGCGGACGGTATCCGCCACGTCGCCAAACTGCCTGATCCTGTCGGCAGACAACTGCAACAGACGCAACGTGCAGACGGCTTGCAAATCTGCAAGGTGGCAGTACCTGTCGGTGTGATCGGCATCATTTATGAAAGCCGCCCCAATGTAACTGCGGATGCGGCGGCGCTTGCCGTGAAGAGCGGCAACGTCTGTGTCCTGCGCGGCGGTAAAGAGGCGTTCCGCTCGGCAAATGCGATTGTACAGGCGTTGCAAAGCGGCCTTTGTGCTTGCGGATTGCCTGCAACGATGGTGCAACTGATTCAGGACACCTCTCGCCAAAGCGCGAACGAGATGATGAAAGCAAACGGGCTGATTGATATGCTCATTCCGCGCGGCGGAGCGGGCTTAATTCGCGCTTGCGTGGAAAACGCAACCGTACCCTGCATCCAAACAGGAACGGGTATTTGCCACGTTTATGTGGAAAAGACGGCGGATATCAATATGGCGCTGAATGTGATTGAAAATGCGAAAACCAGCCGTCCGTCGGTGTGTAACGCGGCGGAGGTCTGCTTGGTGGATGAAGCAATTGCAGAACGGTTTTTACCGATGCTCAAAGAACGTCTGACCACCGAACAATTGGGCAGGGGGAAAACACCCGTTCAACTGCGTTTGGATTCCAAAGCCGCCGCGATTATTGACGGCACAGTGGCACAAAACGATGATTTTGATACCGAGTTTTTGGATTATATCCTTGCGGTCAAAGTGGTTGCGGATACAGCGGATGCAATTTCTCATATCCGCTTGCATTCCACGGGACACAGCGAGGCGATCTTGTCGCAGGATGATGCGGCAGTTCGTATGTTTACCGCACAGGTGGACAGTGCCGCCGTGTATGTGAATGCATCCACCAGATTTACCGATGGCGGTGAATTCGGACTTGGTTGCGAGATGGGTATTTCCACTCAGAAACTGCATGCGCGCGGCCCGATGGGATTGGAAGAGTTGACTACGTACAAGTATATTATCACCGGCGACGGACACGTACGGTGATCGGAAGGGGATAGAAGGATGACCACTGTCGGTTTTATCGGTGTGGGTAATATGGGAGGCGCTTTGGCGCGTGCTGTTTGCAAAGCCATCGCCCCTGAAGCGGTATATCTCGCTGATTTCTTGCCCGAAAAAGCGATGGCACTTGCAAAAGAATGCGGTTGCACGGTGGCTGATAATTACACGGTTGTCAAAGAATGCGACTATATCTTTTTAGGTGTCAAACCGCAGATGTTACCTGTGTTGCTGGAAGATATCGGTGAGGCACTGCGCGAAAATCCGCGTGCGGTGTTGATTTCCATGGCGGCAGGCGTTACCACTGCTGCGATTGAAAGGGTAGTGGGCAGAGTGCCGATCATCCGTATTATGCCTAACACGCCCGTTTCGGTTGGGGAAGGCGTGATCCTGTATGCTTTGAACGGTGCAGTAACTGTCAGCGAAGAGGAAAATTTCAAAGTGTTGCTGACCTGCGCAGGTGCGTTGGATAAACTGCCCGAAGATCTGATCGATGCGGGTTGTGCCGTATCCGGATGCGGCCCGGCGTTCGTGTATATGTTCATTGAAGCGTTAGCAAACGGCGGCGAGCAAGCGGGTTTAACACGCGAGAAAGCGTTGGCATATGCCGCGCAGACGGTGCGCGGTGCAGCTGAACTGCTGATCAATTCGGGTGCTGCCCCCACGGAACTGAGAGACGCGGTGTGCAGTCCGGCGGGCAGTACGATTGAAGGAGTCAAATCCCTTGAAAAGAACGGCTTTTATACGGTGGTTGAGGGTGCTGTACAAGCGTCCTATCAACGCACCAAAGAGCTGGGTAAAGGATAATTTCTACTATTTTCGTTTATTTTCAGTTTTTTTAAAAAAAGACTTGATTTTTTAAAACAAATCTGCTATCATACCACTGTTGTACTAAAAAAGGAGGTGCAGATCATGGCGAAATGTGATATCTGCGGCAAAAGCGTAGTGTTCGGTATTCAGGTTTCTCACTCTCATCGTCGTTCCAATCGTACCTGGAAGCCCAACATCAAAAAAGTAAAGGCTGTCGTGAATGGTTCTCCCAAGAGAATTTATGCCTGCACCCGTTGCTTGCGTTCGGGTAAGGTTACCCGCGCTGTCTGATTGCCGAAATTCTGTTTTTTGACAGATTAGAAAAAGAGAAGCCAAGTGGCTTCTCTTTTTTGCGTTTATATTGCTTTTTTGACAGAAAAATGGTATATTCATATTGATAAAGGAGAGATCGTATGAAAAATGCTTTTTTTGGTGCGCTGATGCGTATGAAATATATCACGAGATGGGCCCTGATGCGTAATACCCGTCCCGAAAATATTTGTGAACATTCCTATGACGTGGCGGTGCTCACGCACGCACTGGCTACCTTGGAGAATACGCGGTTTAACGGAACGCTTAATGTCGAAAAAGCGGTGATGATCGCGCTGTATCATGACGTTCCCGAAATTTTGACGGGTGATATGCCGACCCCTGTAAAATATGTGAATCCCGTTTTGAGAGATGCGTACAAACAGGTGGAAAAAAGTGCTACCGCTTCTATCTTGGAACTGTTACCGGATGATCTGCGTCCGCAATACAAGGAACTGTTTATACCTGACTCGGAATATGCTACTGAAAAACGCATCGTGAAAGCGGCGGACAAGTTGTCTGCGCTCATCAAATGCGAAGAGGAATTGCGGCAGGGGAACACGGAGTTTGGCAGTGCAAAAGAGGCTACCGAACAGGCGCTGCACGATATGCAGATCAAGGCGGTGGAGTGTTTTCTGGAAGAGTTTTTGCCCCCTTGTCGCATGACGTTGGATGAACAGCAAAAATAAGGAGTTTTCGCGTCGAAAATCGCAAAAATCTCTTGACTCGCACGCTCGCGTGTGGTAGAATAACAAAAATATTCAGTCGGTGATTTGGTCGGCTGTGTAAAGACATTATACTGTAAAGGAGACAATTGAAATGGCTTATTATTTCAGTGAACCGTCCCACACCTTCAGTGAGTACCTTTTGGTACCCGGCTATACCTCTCCGGAGTGCATTCCGGCAAACGTTTCTCTGGAAACACCTTTGGTGAAATTCAAGAAGGGTGAAGAACCTGCGATCAAATTGAATATTCCGTTGGTGTCTGCTATTATGCAGTCTGTCTCTAATGATACAATGGCAATCGCGCTTGCTAAAGAAGGCGGCATCTCCTTCATCTACGGCTCTCAGTCTATTGAGGACGAAGCCGCGATGGTCGCCCGCGTGAAGAATTACAAAGCAGGTTTTGTTGTCAGCGATTCCAACCTGACCGAAGAAGATACTCTGGCTGATGTGCTTAACCTGGTAGAAGCTACCGGTCATAACACCATCGCTATCACCGCTGACGGCACTGCAAACGGCAAACTGTGCGGTATCGTTACCAGCCGTGATTATCGTGTCAGCCGTATGGAAATGACCACTAAAGTTAAAGACTTTATGACTCCTCTGGATCGTCTGATCACCGCGCCTGCTACCACCACTTTGAAAGAAGCAAACGACATCATCTGGGAGCACAAGCTCAACTCTCTGCCGTTGGTGGACGAGAAAGGTAACCTGGCTTACATGGTGTTCCGTAAAGACTATGCACAGCACAAAGAAAATCCGCAGGAAGTGCTGGACGCGCAGAAACGCTACTTGGTCGGCGCAGGTATCAATACCCTCGACTATGAACAACGTATTCCCGCTTTGGTAGAAGCCGGTGCTGACGTGCTCTGCATTGACTCTTCCGAGGGTTACTCCTGCTGGCAGGCAAAGACTCTTCAGTTTGTTCGCGAGAAATACGGCGACAGCGTGAAGGTGGGTGCCGGTAACGTTGTGGACCGCGAAGGCTTTATGTTCTTGGCTGAAGCAGGTGCTGACTTCATCAAAGTCGGTATCGGCGGCGGTTCTATCTGCATCACCCGTGAGCAGAAAGGTATCGGCCGTGGACAGGCTACCGCTTTGATCGACGTTGTGAACGCTCGTAACGAGTATTACGAGAAGACCGGTATCTATATTCCCGTTTGCTCTGACGGCGGTATCGTGCACGACTATCATCTGACCCTCGCTTTGGCGATGGGTTCTGATTTCATTATGCTCGGTCGTTACTTTGCGCGTTTTGATGAGAGCCCCACTAACAAGCTCAACATCAATGGCACCTATGTGAAAGAGTACTGGGGCGAAGGTTCCAACCGTGCTCGCAACTGGCAGCGTTATGACCTCGGCGGCAAAGCAAAACTGTCCTTCGAGGAAGGCGTTGACTCCTACGTTGAGTACGCAGGTCCTCTGCGCGACAACGTTGCGAAGAGCTTGTACAAGGTGAAATCCACTATGTGCAACTGCGGTGTGATCAACATCCCCGATCTGCAGAAGAATGCGAAGATGACTTTGGTTTCCGCGACCAGTATCGTGGAAGGCGGTTATCATGACGTTATCCTGAAAAACAACGTCGGCAGATAATTGCAGTTATAAAAAAGCGATGAATCGTAAGATTCATCGCTTTTCTTTTTTTATTCTTGATTTAAACGGTAGGAGAGAGTCATCAAACTATCTCCTAAATGTACGTTTTCCACGATTGCATCGGGATGTGCAAAGTTGATATCGTAGTGTGAGAAATTCCAAAAACCACGCACACCGTTTTCAATCAACGTGTCCACCACGGCAGGAGCGGCTTCTTTCGGAATACACATAATCGCCATTTGGGGAACGTTTGCTTTGCAAAACGATTCCAGTTCATCGATGGACAACACCGTGTGGGTGCCGATCTGCTGACCGATGACATGCGGATCTTTATCGAAAATACCAATCAAATCGATGCCTTTGCTCTCGAATTTCATCTGTGTCGCCATGGTGCGTCCCATGTTACCGGCCCCAATGATGATGGTGGGGGTGAACTGGTACATGCCCATGATATGACCGATTTCATTGTATAATTGTTCAACGATGTATCCGTATCCCTGTTGACCGAAGCCGCCAAAGCAGTTCAGGTCCTGGCGGATTTGCGAAGCAGTCAGCCCCATACGTGCAGACAACTCTCGGGAGGAGATGCGCTCAATACCGTTTTCTTTCAGGTCATACAGAAAACGGTAATAGCGCGGCAGTCTCCGTATGACTGACATGGAAATATTTTCGCTTTTTGCCATACGTCGTTACCTATTCTTTCTAAAGGATCAGGCATTGTTGCGGGTGTAATCCAAAAGACCGCCTGCGAGCAACAAATCGATCTGTCTTTCGGAGAACGCATTGTGCAGGGCGTAGGTTTCGCCTGTCGTTTCATTTTTCAATTCAATGGGTGTGCCGTTTTGTACACGCTCACGGATGTTCGGCAGGGAAAGGGTGTCGCCCAGCGAAATGCGGTCATAATCCGCTTCGTTTACAAACGTGAGCGGCAGGATGCCTGCGTTGATGAGGTTTGCGGCGTGGATACGCGCAAAGCTCTTGGCGAGCACGGCGCGGACACCTAAGTACAGCGGAACCAGTGCGGCGTGCTCACGGGAGGAAC
>JAZRQN010000091.1:0-12060 GCA_045649855.1 Acutalibacteraceae bacterium
CAAGCAGAGCGGCAGACGGTATATGTTTATGACCAATAATTCCTCCAAAAGCGCCGCCGCTTACGTGGAAAAACTCTCCAAAATGGGCATTGCCGCCACCGAGGACGAAATGGAAACCTCTTCGCAGGCGACCGCATATTATCTGTTGAAGCATCACAAAGACGACCTGCTGTACGTGTCGGGTACGCGCTCGTTTGAGGAAGAATTGCAAAAAGCTGGGTTGCACATCACCCACGATCCCGATGCGGCTACATGCATTGTGATGGGATTTGACACCGAACTCACGTTTGCGAAACTGGAAACGCTCAGTCGGTTGCTATGCACCAAAGACCTCCCCTATATTGCCGCCAATCCCGACTACGTCTGCCCCACCGAGTTTGGCAGTGTACCCGATTGCGGCAGTGTGAGCGATATGCTGTACAACGTGTCGGGCAAGCGCCCGTTGTTTATCGGTAAGCCAAGTGCGCTGATGCCCACTCTTGCGATGGAAAAACTGGGTGTCTCTGCCAATGAGACCGCTGTGATCGGCGACCGTATTTATACAGACGTAAAAAGCGGATTAAATGCAGGTTGCACCGCCATCCTGGTAATGAGCGGCGAGACAACCAAAGAGATTTTGGATGCCTCAACAGATAAGCCTACCTTGGTGATGGAAAGCGGTCAGGAAATCTTGGGAATTTTACGTGAAGAGGTATCGTGATGAAAGGTGCCGATGTATGGGAGTTGCAGTCGGGGATTAACAAAGAATCCATCACACACTAGAATTGTGTCATCCCAAGCTTGTTGAGGGATCTTCGCTCGAGAAAAACTTGTATCGCAGCGGCTTTTGTGCAAGCAATCAAGGCGAAGCCTTGTATATCATCCGCAACTTGTTGCGGTATATCACCAACACGCAGTGTTGTATCTCATCAAGCCGCAGGTAACACAGCCTTCGGCTGATGATATGCGCCTACGGCGATGATATACACGCTGACGCGTGATGATATACCAAGCCTAACACAGGGGACGGTTCTGTGTGTTAAATAAGTGATAAGTGATGCCGCTGCGCTGTGATAGGTGATGCGATGCGTTCCGTACACGCACCGAAGGTGTGCATCACGGGCGAAGCCTGCATCACGCACGTAGTGCGCATCACGTTCCGAAGGAACGCATCACGCAAAGAAACCTGATTTGTCTGGAAGACAAATCAGGTTTCTTTGTTGGCCCGCCCGGAGGGATTCGAACCCCCGGCCTTTGGAATCGGAATCCACTGCGATATCCAGCTTCGCCACGGGCGGATGTAGAACAGGCTTTATTTTACACTATCTCCCTGCCTTTTGCAAGCGTTTCTTTGTCGAATACACAAAAAGCAATAAAAATTTTTACCCTTTTTCACAAAATGCTATAGTAATTATTGGAAATATACAGTATAATGAACGCAGTAATGTCAAAATGTTGTTTTTGACATCAAAAGGAGTGTTCGTATGTCTGTTATTTTCAATGAAGAAAAGAAACTGTTTACCCTTTCCACCAACAACACCACCATGGCGTTTTCGGTGTTTGACCGTGGATATCTGTTCAGCCAGTATTACGGCAAAAAGATTCGCGAGGCCGACCTGTTGCGTTTGTGGCAGCCCGCTTCTTCCGGCTTTACTCCCAACTATGACGGCGCGCCCAGCGGCCGCTATGCGCTGGACACCATTCCGCAGGAATACCCTGTTTACGGCGGCGGCGATTACCGTGAGCCCGCCATCGGCGTGGAATTCCAAAACGGCAGTCGCCTTTTAGACCTCGTCTATCGTTCCCACACCATTACGGACGGAAACGTAGAGCCCGACGGGCTGCCCGGTCTTTCGGGCGGTGATCAGACGCTGGAGGTTACTCTGGTGGACGAGTTTACCGGTCTGGAAGTCATTCTGCGCTACGTCGTGTTCGAAAATCTGGACATCATCGTGCGAAACTCTCGTATTGTCAACAAGACGGGCGAAGCTATGTACGTAACCAGAGCGCTGTCCGCCAGCCTCGATCTGTGTGAAGCGAAATACGATATGATCTCCCTGTACGGCGGTCATAACTATGAACGCCAGATGTGCCGTGAAGCGCTTCGCCACGGTACTCAGTCTGTGGGCAGCCGTCGCGGCACTTCCAGCCACTTCCACAACCCCTTCATCGCTCTGGCTGCTCCGCACACCACCGAAACCGCAGGCGACGTCTATGCCGCCGCGCTCATTTACAGCGGTAACTTTATCGCATCCGCTGATGTGGACTACCGCGATGCCATCCGTTTGCAGATTGGTATTCATCCTGCCGATTTCCGCTGGAAACTGGCAGACGGTGAGGTGTTCACCACCCCCGAAGCGGTGCTGACCTATTCGGACAAAGGCCTCAACGCCATGTCCCACAACTTCCACCGCGCCATCAAATATCATCTGGGCCACACCAAGCATCGCAACGCGCCCCGTCCCATTGTTATCAACAACTGGGAAGCGACCTACTTCAACTTTGACGAAGAAAAACTGCTCGCTCTCATCGACAGCTGCAAGGGTCTGGGTATCGACACCTTCGTTCTGGACGACGGTTGGTTCGGTCATCGCGACAACGACCACACCTCTCTGGGCGACTGGTTCATCGATCGCAAAAAACTGCCCAACGGCTTCACCCCCCTCATTGAAAAATGTGAGTCGCAGGGTATGACCTTCGGTCTGTGGTTCGAACCCGAAATGATTTCGGAAGAAAGCGAACTGTACAAAGCGCATCCCGATTGGTGTATGCGCCTCGAGGGCAGACCCTACTGCCGCGGCAGACATCAGCTCATCCTCGATCTTTCCCGCGATGACGTGCGTGAATATCTCGAAAATGTCATCAGCGACATCCTTTCTACCTACCGCATTTCCTATGTGAAATGGGATATGAACCGCAACTTCACCGACGCTTACTCCGCTCTGCTCCCTGCCGATCAGCAGCCGGAGATCTTCCACCGCTATGTGCTCAACCTCTACAAACTGCTCGGCGCGTTGACCGAGAAGTTCCCCGACGTGCTGTTTGAGGGTTGCTCGGGCGGCGGCGGTCGTTTTGACATGGGTATGCTGTACTATGATCCGCAGATCTGGACCAGCGATGACAGCGATGCCATTGAGCGTCTGAAGATCCAGTACGGTACTTCCCTCTTGTATCCGCCGCAGGCGATGACCGCACACGTGTCCGCCTGTCCCAACCACCAGGTTGGTCGCACCACCCCGTTCAACACCCGTGCGGCAGTTGCAATGAGCGCTACCTTCGGTTATGAACTCAACCCCCTGTATCTCTCGGACGAAGAACGTGCGGAAATCGCAAACCAGACGGCTTTGTATCACAAAATTCAGCCGCTCATCATGGACGGCGACTTCTACCGTATCGCCAATCCCTTCGAGGAGAACAACTGCTGCTGGATGTTCGTGTCGCAGGATAAATCCGAGGCGATCGTAACCTATGTACAGAAACTGCATTTCTCCTACTGGCACCGTCATATCAAACTGCTCGGTCTTGACCCCGATGCCAACTATCGTCTGACCGAACTGCACGCCGACACCGATATGGTGGTCGGCGGCGACGAGTTGATGTATGCCGGTATGGCAATCGCAGGCTGCGGCGACTTCGGCGCTAAAGTCTTTATGCTCAAAAAAGTGTAATATGCACAAAACCCACGACAGTAATGTCGTGGGTTTTTTCTTGACATTTGGGTAGTTTTGAGTATACTATAAAAATGAAAAAACGGAGGTGATCGTATGCTGCTTGCTATCGATATGGGCAATACCAACATCACCGTCGGCGTGTTCGACGGCAAACATTTGATTTTGGAAGCCCGTCTGTCCACCGATCACAATAAAATGAGTGATCAATACGCAATGGATCTGTGCAATATTTTCAACCTGTATCAGATCGATCGTTCGCGCATCAACGGTGCCATTCTGTCCTCCGTTGTACCGCCGCTGGACCACGCATTGCGCAGTGCTATTCGCAAATCGGTAGGTATCAACCCCTTACAGGTAGGTCCCGGCACCAAAACGGGTGTCAACATCCGTATCGACAACCCTGCGCAACTCGGCGCAGACCTGCTTGTCGGCGCGGTTGCCGCCGCGGCAAAATATCCGATGCCCTGCATTATTTGGGATTTGGGCACCGCTACCACCGTATCCGCAATGGATGCAAACGGCTCGTTCTTGGGCGGCGCGATCCTGTCGGGTGTGTTCACATCTATTGACTCCTTGAGCAGTCGCACCTCACTTCTCCCCCGTATCCGTCTGGAAGCGCCCGAACACGCCATCGGCAAAAACACGGTGGAATGTATGCAATCGGGTGCTGTATACGGCACTGCGGCGTTGATTGACGGCATGTGCGACCGCTTTATCGAAGAACTGGGCGGCTCTGCCACCATCGTGGCAACGGGCGGTCTCGGCAAAGAAATCATCCCTTGCTGCCGTCATGAAATCGAATATGACAAACATTTGTTGATGGAAGGCCTTCGCCTCATCTACGAGAAAAATCGGTAAAATGCAAAGACGACCGTGCGACACTCTTGCGAGGTCTCAACGGCATCACTCTTTGCTTTTGCATATGAAATTGAAACGCTGTATCCGTATCGGAACAGCAGTGGAGGTAATTGTATGAACAACAGAAAAAACAACATCCTGCGCATGGTAGAACTTGCTCTGCTCGCCGCTTTGGTGGTGGTATTGCAGTTTGTCGGCTCGTTCATTAAGATTGGACCGCTCCCCATGTCCTTTGTGCTGGTACCGATCGTGATCGGTGCGGTTTTGCACGGTCCGACCGCCGGTGCTTTTTTGGGCGGTGTGTTTGGCGTTATGACCACCGTGATGGGCATTGCAGGCGTCGATGCTTTTTCCGCGATGCTGTGGACCGTCAACCCCATCTGCTTTGTGCTCATTTGTATCGCAAAAGCCGTTTTGGCAGGTTTTGGCGCAGGACTTTTGTATCGTGCGTTGCACGCGCTTTCCAAAGGTAAATGGATCACCGCCATCACCGTGGTCGCCTGTGCCGCCGCTCCCGTTATCAACACGGGCATTTTCGTGATCGGTATGTTCACCTGCTTCTTTGGCACTATGTCCTCTCTGCCCTCGCTGTACCCCGATGCATTCGGACAGTTCGGCAACGCCTTGCAGGTTGTATTTGTCGGCCTGGCAGGTGTCAACTTCATCGGTGAACTCATCGTCAACCTCGTGCTCTCTCCTGCCGTTGTACGCATCGTGGACATCGTGCAGAAAAAACTGGGCAAATAAATCACATCATTGCATCGAGCAGCAACATCTCCCGTACCTTGTTACCAATCGAAAACAGATCGGTCAGCGGTAACGGGTTGACTCCTTTCCCCAGTTCAATGGTAAACCCCGGACGGTGAAAGGTGTCGATAAACCAGTCTTTAAAGCCCCCGAACGCGGCACTGCCCACGGGGGCTTTTACTGTGTATCCTGCGGCGGATGCCATAATGCTCGCCATCATACGCGACTCGGGCGGTGTATGCTCGCCGTACTGCCAATAGATTTCCTCTCCCTGTGAGTGCAACGCCGTTACGTGCCTGAACGCCATGCGGCGGCACAATCCGCACAATGCACTCGTTTCGGGTTCGCTTTCAGGGTGTTCACCGCGATAGCGACGCGCCGCAGGCGCGTGCGGCATATCCGCACAAACCGTGTCAAATCCTGCATCAAAGTTGTGGTTTAGGTCCACACCGCGCGCGTTCGCCTGCCACAAACCTTTCTGGTCGCCGCCGAGCGCACGCACGGTCGAGGCGTATGCGCCTGCACCACTGCTGCCGTTGACCGCGATCTCCACGCCGTCGGGATTGACCTGCGGCACAAAGATCAGCGTGCGCCCTGCCAGTGCGCGCCGCACCTCTACCCCTGCCATAGACAAGCCGTTTTGCAGGCAGTAGCACACTTCTTCACAAAACCGTAACAGCACCAACGTAGTGAGCCATTCCTGTCCGTGAAATGCGGCGGCAAACAACACTCTGCCGCTCATACTGTTGCCGGGACAACACAACATCAGCGCGGACAATCTGCGACCGCACACGCTGTCCCCCAACGGAAACTCACACAAAAACGGATATTTTGCCGTTAACGCCCCCATTTGTCGCCGCACCGTCTGCGGAGTAGCGACCTCAGGCTCTATCACATATTTCACACCGCTCACACTCCCGTAGCCAAAGCATTCAAACCCGAATCAGATTTTGTGATACGGATTTTCCGCCGAGACATCGTTAAAATACTCGTGAATACGTACAGTATTCACTGCGTTTTTGCCTTGCTCACCAAAAATCCGTTAATCACAAAATTCTGCGACCTAAAAGGTGCGATTTTTTGAGGAGATTTTGGTGAAGCGGAGCACATAAGGCTGGCGCCTATGCGCGACAGTGAGCCGAAAGCTACCGAAAAATCGCCCTTTGAGGCTGATTCGGGTTTGAATGCTTTGGCTACCAATACACTATGCCGCATACGGCGTATATATGAAAGGAACGTTGTCATGAATCTGATTGAAAAAACCTTGTCCCAATCGTATCAATTCAACGGTCGCATCATCAACCTGCGTGTGGACGATGCGCTGTTGCCGGACGGCACGACGGCGATACGCGAGGTGGTGGAACACCCCGGCGGCGTTTGCGTCGCGGCACTCACCGCAGACGATTGCCTGCTGTTTGTACGACAGTTCCGTTATCCGTACGGAGAAATTTTATTGGAACTCCCTGCAGGCAAACGCGATCCCGGCGAAGAACCCTTGGAAACGGGCAAACGTGAATTGAAAGAGGAAACGGGATTCACGGCAACCGATTACCGTTCGCTCGGACGGATGTACCCCACCCCCGGATATATCAACGAGGTCATTTTTATGTACCTGGCGACCGGTCTTGTCGCAGGGGAAGCCGATCCCGATGAAGACGAATTTTTAGAGGTGGAGAAAATCCCGCTTGGCCGTGCGGTCAATATGGTGATGAGCGGCGAAATCACCGATGCCAAAACACAGGCAATGGTGCTGAAAGTGCACACCTTGCGGCAGTTGGGTGAGATTTGAACAAAACAAAAAGCGGATACATCCTTTTGGGATGTATCCGCTTTCTTTTTACGTTTTATTTGCCGAAAACGGCGTTTGCTTCTGCCATCAGCGCTTCCGCCAACTCGTTTGCGGCAGCTTCGGTAGCACCGGTGGAAGTTACGTACGCTTTCACCTTCGGTTCGGTGCCGGAGGGACGGAAGATCATGCAAGCACCGTCTTCCAACAAGAAGGTCAGCACGTTGGATTTGGGCAGGTTGAGGGTGGTTTTCGCGCCGGTCGCATAGTCCTCCAAGTAGGATTCGCGATAATCGGCAAAAGCAATGACCTTTTTGCCTGCGAATGCCACGGGGCGATCGTTGCGCAGACCTTCCATCAGATCCGCCATCAACTGCATACCTGCAGTGCCTTCAAATTCCGCGTTCACCAGACGGTTGATATAGTAACCGTACTGCTCGCAAATCGCGTTATACACATCCAAAAGGCTCTTGCCCTGTTTTTTGTAGTACGCCGCCATTTCACAGATGAGCATGGAAGCCACCACCGCATCTTTATCGCGCACATACGTGCCTGCGAGATAGCCGTAGCTCTCTTCAAAACCGAGCACGTAACGTTCAGGCTCGCCTGCCGCTTCCAGCAGACCGATCTGCTCGCCGATGTACTTAAAGCCGGTCAGCAGGTTGCGCACTTCACAACCGTAATGTTCCGCAATGCGTGCGGCAAGATCGGTGGTAACGATGGTTTTCACCACAACGGGATTTTTAGGCAGAGTACCTGCCGCTGTTTTGCAGGACAGGATGTATTCCAGCAACAAGCAACCAACCGCATTGCCGGACATCAAGGTGTAATCATCGCCGTCTTTCACCGCAATGCCCACACGGTCGGCATCGGGGTCGGTAGCGAGCAAAATATCAGGTTGTTCCGCTTTGGCGAGTTCCAAAGCGCACGCGAACGCCTGACGAATTTCGGGGTTCGGATAGGGGGCTGTGGGGAAATTACCGTCCGGCAGTTCCTGTTCTTTAACAATGGCAACGTTTTTCACACCGATACGCGCGAGCACGTCCCGCACGGGTAAATTGCCGGTGCCGTTCAGGGGAGTGTACACCACTTTGAGATCCGCGTCGTTGCACACGCCGGGGTTGACCTGCTGTTTCAGCACGTTTTGCATATAGTTTTCCAACACTTCGGGGGCAACTTCCACGATGGTGCCGTTAGCAACGCCATCCGCGTACGCAATCGTTTTCACGTCGTCAAACATATCCACTTTCTGGATACAAGCTGTTACCGCATCTGCATCCGCATCGGTCATCTGACAGCCGTCAGCGCCGTAACATTTATAGCCGTTGTATTTTGCAGGGTTGTGGCTGGCGGTTACCATAATGCCCGATTGGCAAGCCAATTCACGCACCGCGAAAGACAGCACGGGGGTCGGCTCCAGTTGCGGGAAGATATACGCTTTGACACCGTTTGCGGCGAGATTTTCCGCCGCCGCGCGTGCAAATTCGACCGATTTGATACGCGAATCATACGCAATCGCCACGGCAGGTGCTTCATATTTATCGTTGAGGTAATCACAAAGACCCTGCGTTGCTTTGCGAACGGTGTAAATATTCATGCGGTTGGAACCGGCGCCGATCACGCCGCGCAGACCTGCCGTACCAAAAGACAATTCACGGCAAAACCGCTCGTTGATTTCCTGCTCATCCCCTGCGATCGCGGACAATTCTGCAGGCAAATCGGGGTCTTCCACCGCGCGTTTGCACCAAAGTTCATAGTTCTTCATAACATCTTGCATAACAGTCTCCACCCTTCTTCGTAGATGTTATCATAATCATACATATTGTACCGCATCATGCGGCATTTGTAAATAGATTCTACCCCCAAAAATACGACTGTTTTTTCGTATAAATATATATTGATTATTTTCCAAAAAAGTGCTATACTATATTGGAATGTATAGAATATAACATTTAGGAGGAGCCGCACGTGAAGCGTTTTGTCGCAATGATCTGTTGTATGATGTCGCTTTGCTGTATGTTGACAGGCTGTTCCTCTTCCCCCAATCCGTTGTCCGAGGATATGACGGGAACGACCACCGCACAATCCGCTGCGACGTCCGACGTACTCGTGTTGGCATACAATCGCGAAGACACGTTAGACCCGTTTTCTGCCAAAACGCAGTTAAATCTTTCGCTGGCGTCCTTGTTGTACGATCATCTGGTCGTGCCGGATACGGCGTTTATGCCGCAATCCAAACTTGCGACCGTTGCCGTGTCCGATGCTACCCATATCACAGCCACCTTGCTGGACACCACCTTTTCGGACGGCAGTACGGTAACCGCCGCGGACGTACTCTATTCTTTCGAACAAGCGCGAGCATCCGAACATTACAAGTCGCGTCTGTCGATATTTGAAAGTGCCGCTGTCAAAGGTAAAACGATCACCTTCACTTTGCGCACGGCAGACCGCTACGCCGCCGCTTGTCTGTGTTTCCCCATTATCAAGAAAAACACCGCCACGACCGATGCGGCCACGGCCCCTGTCGGCAGCGGCAACTATATATACAACGCAAAGACCGCGACCTTCACCCTGCGTGATGGCAGAGAGTCCCCTGTGCGCACCGTTACCCTGCGGCACTACGCCAACAGTAACGCTGTGTTGCAGGCACTGGAAAACGGCAGTATCCAATATATGTTCAACGACTTGAGCGACGGCGACATTCCGCGCACCACCGCAACAGCCGTTGCCGTAGAACTGCCGCACCTCGTGTATCTCGGCGTAAACAGCGCACGCACGCTGACCGATTCGCCACTGTACCGCAAGGCGTTGTCCAACGCACTGGATCGCACGGCAATCGTTGCCGCCGCGTACACGGGACGTGCTCACGCCGCGGTTTCACCGTTCCATCCTGCCTGGACACCTGCCAAAGATTTAACGTGTATGCACGCCGGCAGTGATGCCGGTGCCGCATCTCTGGCGCAACAAGCGCTGACCGCGACCACTGCAGCCACTACCGCCCCGACGGGCAGTACCACCGCTGCTACCGCTACTACCACTACCGTAACAACAACTACGACTACAACAGCGACCACCGCCGCAAGCGGTACGACTGTTCAAACAACCATCTCGAAAGATCGCACCCTCACTTTGATATATTCTTCCGGCAACAGTTGCAGAGACGCCACGGTCAAGATGATCGTGTCCCAACTGGCGGCGGCAGGTATCAAGGCAGAGGCGGTATCCCTTGCATACAGCGACTATTTGAAACGTCTGCAAGCAGGAGATTACGATTTGTACCTCGGTGAGATCCGTCTGCATCCCAATATGGATCTTTCCGCATTTTTGGAAAACGGCAATGCGTCGTTCGGTGTACGTGTATCGGATGATCTGCTTCAAAAATATAAAGCATTCCGCGACGGCAGCGGCACATCTGCTGCGTTTGTTACCGCGTTCGGCGAGGAACTGCCGTACATCCCGATCTGCTGGCGGCAAGGTATGGCGGCATACCATACGTCCGCAGCAACCATTACTCCTACCGCTTATGACCTGTTTTACGGTCTGACACAGTAATATTTTACATTCCATATACAGAAAGGTGTGCAACCCCCATGATTCGTACTGAAAATCATCTCGGAAGCATTGAAATTTCTCAAGAGTATTTCCGCTATCTGATCGGCAACGCCGTTTCGGATTGCTTCGGCGTTACCGCTATGGTAAAAGCCGGCGCTCGTCAAGGCCTGCGCTCGGTATTTTCCAGACGCCAGCACGCGGACGACGGTGTGTTGGTGCGCAGCGACGGCAACAAGCTGGTCGTTGATCTGCACATTTCGGTCATTCACGGTATGAATATCCCTGAAATTGCAAAAAGCATCGTCAATAAAGTCAGTTTCACCATTGAAGAGGCGACCGGTCTTCGGGTGAAAAAAGTCAATGTACACATTGACAACATGAAAGCTGAGTAAGGAGTGTTATCAATGATACAGGGACAACTTCTGCGCGATGCCATGATTTCGGCATCCAACCGATTATCTTCTGTGAAACAAGCCGTTGACGCACTCAACGTGTTCCCCGTGCCGGACGGTGATACCGGCACCAATATGTCTATGACCATTTCCGCCGGTGCGCGTGAATTGTCGCGGTTGCAAGACCCCACCGTTTCTCAGGTGGCAGATACCGCGTCTTCCGCGTTGTTGCGCGGCGCCAGAGGCAACTCGGGCGTTATCCTCTCCCTCTTGTTCCGTGGCTTCTCCAAGGGCCTCAAGGGCAAAGAGGAAGCAGACGGCGCTGATCTTGCCAACGCACTGACCCTCGGTGTGGAAGCCGCGTACAAAGCGGTTATGAAGCCCACCGAAGGCACCATTTTGACCGTTGCGCGTGAAGCGGCGGCAAAAGGCGTTGAATTTGCCGCAACCAACAACGATCCCATCGCTGTGTGGGACGTAATCTGTGCGGAAGCGGACGCTTCTCTGGAACGTACCCCCGATCTGCTCCCTGCCCTCAAAAAAGCAGGCGTTGTGGACGCCGGCGGTAAAGGCTTCTGCGTGGTTATCCACGAAATGCAGGCGATCTTCAAAGGCGAGCCGATGTTCAGTGATGGTTCTGAGCCTACTGCTCAGGCGGTCAAAGAACCTGTCAGCGCCGCCGGCAGTTTCGATGCGGAAATCACCTTCACCTACTGCACCGAATTCATCGTTGCGCGCGAAGCAGGTAACACCCGTGATCCGCTTTCTCTGCGTGCATATCTCGAATCCATCGGCGACTGTGTCGTTGTGGTGGACGATGAGGATATTATCAAAGTACACGTGCACACCAACGATCCCGGCAAAGCTCTGCAAGAGGGCGGCAAGTTCGGTATGTTCGAAACCGTCAAGGTGGAAAATATGCGCTTGCAACACGAAAACGCCGGTTGGGTCGGCGATACCGAAGGCGAACAAGTGCCGCAGTTTGAACGTGCAGAACCCGAACAGCCGTACGGCTTTGTCGCGGTTGCCGCAGGCGATGGCCTTGCTTCTCTGTTCCACGATCTGGGTTGTGATC
>JAZRQN010000092.1:0-11973 GCA_045649855.1 Acutalibacteraceae bacterium
GAGATCGTGGAAAAGCACCACAATCAAAAAGTGGATGCCCCCTCCGGTACAGCGCTGTTGCTCGCCAATTCCGCAAAAGAGGGATTGTCCTTTGAGCCTGAATACGTATATGAACGTCATTCGGTACGCAAAAAACGTGAGAAAAAGGAAATCGGCATTTCCGCCGTGCGTGCAGGCACCATCGTCGGTGAACACGACGTTATCTTCGGCGGCAGAGACGAGGTTATCACCCTCTCCCACCTGGCGATGTCCAAAGAGATCTTCGCCAACGGCGCAATCAACGCCGCAGCATTTCTCATCGGCAAAGCACCCGGTATGTATTCCATGAAGGATATGCTGGATGTATAAAACAAAATATGACAAGAAAAAGGCAGGGCTCTACGCCCTGCCTTTTTTAATTCTTCATCAGTATACGAACTCGACTTGATATACCAGTTTGTGATCGTAAATGTGTGTCGGATCGTCCTTATACAGCACGATCAGATCATCAACATATGCGATAGTATCGTATGCGGCAGTGGCTTCTTCTGACACATAAAAACCCGCTTTTTCAGAATCGTAACAGTAATACTTAGATGCTGTTTTCACAACACCCGAGGCGGTGGACAGAATGGTTTCGTCCGTAGGAATCGTCCCCTTTAAAGTCTGCCGATATTCAAACGGTTTTTCGTAGTCCTGTTCAACAAAAAACACGTTCCCTTTCTCATCCAGAAACCAAAAGGTGGTTGATTTTGAATTGGTATTGCCCCATGACAGAATGATACCGCGTTTGCTGAACGCTTCGACCACGCTACCGAAATCATCCTCAAAAGGTACAAATGTATCTTGCTCTCGATCATAAGAATAGGTTTTAAAGTCCTCCGTTAAAACCGTCAGTTTATCCATTTGATAATGATAGGTCAAAAATGCGATTTTTAGATCGGTTTCAACTTTCCGATAGTGTTGATCAGTATCCGCAAAAACCTCTTGCGCGTTATACGCGTACAAATCGCCGTCTGTTGTCACAAAGTACCCTTCCAACGGGCTGCCTTTGTATATTTTGATTTGCGCAGGCGCAATATCGCACTTCCAATCAAATGTCTGCGTTTCGTCGTGAGTCATATGCTGTGCTTTGGGAACGGACGATTCGGTCTGCACGGTATCCGACGTATCTTCAACAGGAGCGTAGCAAGCAGACAGCGTAAACAAACTCAAGACTGCTAATGCTACCAACATTTTTCTCATATACGTTTTCTCCTCATTTTACGTCTCTCTTATCAACTCTTGGAACACGTCGCCGCGTTCTTCAAAGTTTTTGAAGATGCCGTAACTGGCGGCGGCAGGTGATAACAAACACACTTTGCCTTTTGCGGTAACCTCTTTTGCAAGTTTAACCGCATCTTCCAGATGTTCCACCACCACAAACCGTTCAGGATCAACAGGCGACAGCGCCATGGTTTCCGCATAAATGCGTTTACCTGTCGCTTCCATCAAAATCACGTGCGGCACGGCAGACGTCGCCAAATAACGGGTCAACACACTGTAATCAATGCCGCGTTCCATACCGCCGATGAGCACCGTGTCGGTATCTTTCAGCGTTTCAAGCGCATTGATGGTGGTTTCTCCAATCGTCGAGATGGAATCATCATAGAAGCGGATGCCGCCATATTCGCCGATCGGTTGCAGACGATGCGGCAACGGCTCGTAGGTCTTGAGTGCCTGCGTAAAGGTGTCATCCCCGATGAAAGCACGATTTGCCAGCGCATACACCACCGCGATATCAAAGGCGTTGTGATGTCCGAGTAAACGAATGTCGTTCGGAATGGTGTACACCGTACCGTCTGCAAGGGTAATCACACCGTTTTCTACACGCACATCCGCTGACTTGGCGTCGCCCGACACGCTGATCACCGTAGATTTGCAGGTATCCGCTTTGGGCAGGCATTCGGTATTGCAAAGGAGATAATCCCCCACTTCCTGCCAACGATAAATATTTTCTTTGGCAAGGCGATATTTTTCTACCGTACCGTAATGGTCCAGATGTTCTTCATACACGTTGAGCAATACAGCGGTATGGGGTGCGAAACGAGTAAACTCCAGTTGGTGGCAAGACAGTTCCATTACCACCATAGTTTCCGCCGTCATTTCTTCCACACGGTCAAACGGCGGAATGCCGATGTTGCCGAGCAACACACAGTTGACACCTGCGGTTTTCAAGGTATGATACAGCAACGTCGCGGTAGTGCTTTTGCCTTTCGTGCCGGTAACGCCGATGGTCTGACGTCCGTACACCGACAAAAAGAACTCCGCTTGCGAAGTAATGACCGTTTTGTAACTCTCAAACGGGCGTTTCAAAACAATGCCGGGGCTTTTGAACACCACGTCGTATTCATCAATGGTATCCTGATATTGTTCACCACACAAGAGGTCCGCCTCAACGCCTTCCGGCAACGTTATCTGCTGTTGATCGGCGATGGTAACACTGCGATAACCGCCCACCTCACGCATCAAAGACAAGGTGGATCGCCCTTCCCTGCCAAAGCCGAGCAGCAACACCCGCTTGCCGTATATCAGTTGATACAAGGTTTGTTTCATCTTTTCGCCTCTGTCAATCTCTGCCGCAACAAGCTGTCAAACGCAGGCGGCAATAAATTTTCTTGTTCATAGTAAGTGTCATACGGATCTGCCGCTACGGAATAGTGTGCGTACAGTTCGGTAGTTTTATAATACGCAAGCAACGCAGGCAACCGCTCGCCTTTGCTTTCAATATCTCGAATGGTACGCACAGCGGCAGTGTTCACTTCATCGCGACTGCCAACACATTCAAACGGCTTTTCGGGTGTCAGACCGAGCAGTTGCCGGTAAATCGGCAACAACGCCTCATTATCCAGCATCGCACTGCCAAACACGTCCGCGAGATACGCTTGCGACAGGAACGGCGATAAAATCTGGTACACAAACAGACATTTCGGACAGTTGCAGCACCAAATATCCTGTTTACTGCCGACATTGCAACTGCGAAATGCTTTGTGATACGCTGTAGCATCCGCAAACAGCATCGCAATCTGAAACTCGCTCAAAGGACGAAGTAAACTGAAATAGGAAATACCCGAACCGATATACGCCGCTTCATACTCTTGAAAATCTTTTTCAAAAGCAAAACTCTTGGAATACTGATGATTAACCGTACTGCCTGCCACGGTGCTCTCGTTAGCACTGGACTCATTGGACAGCACGATATATTTGAGATGATGGATATAAGCGGTCAAAAGGCCCGAAAACGCCACGATTGCCGAAAACGGCGTATGCCCGTTCAGGAAGCCTTGTTTGTTCAGCTCGATCATCCGCTTATCCAACGTGCGCTTGGTGGCAAGGATAGCAGTATCGTCATAGCCGCCGATATGCGCTGTGTCCAGAGTGGCGCCGCGCGGGTTGATGATATAGCAGAAGTTGGTGTTCTTCTGTGCACGAAGCAGTTCCATCGTAACCACAGAATCTTTGCCGCCGCCAACGGGAATCAGGCAACCGTCGAGATCTTTGTGAATCATTGCCGCACCTTTCACGGCGTTGCCGAGCGAAACGATTTCCATAAAACCGACAGGATCAAGCGGAATATCGTTCACATAGAAGAACTCGCCCAGGCCATGGAAATAGAGGTTTTTAAACCACGCGGCGGCATTCGCATCCACCTCGCCTGCCAAAATTTCCACACGCGGCGAACAGGTGATCTTCCAATAACTCACCAACTCCACCATACCGAGTGCAAATACCATTTTTTCAAACGTAGCATTATCCGCCACGGTGAGAGGATACTGCTTGCTTTTCGGAAAAGACCAGCGCGGTGTAAACTCCGACAAGCCTTCAATTTCAAAGCGATATGAAATTTCAACGGTCGTTTCGGTTTCTGCGATCGTATAGTCGTGATATCGAAACACCGGATACTGTGCACGCAATTGTTCATACGAAGCCACTCTATCGCCTCCCTATTGTATCAGTATACCAAAGTGTCCCCAAAAATACAAGAGCATCCGTAAAAAACGGATGCTCTTTTAGTTAGCAAAGCGGTATCATCAGCATACGGTCTTCCCGTACACAGTCATCATCCAAGCCGTTCTCTTCCATCACCGCGCGGATATCGGTATGGCAGCATTTGGCGATCTCCCAAACCGAACTGCCTGCAGGTACACGACAGATGCGCAATGCCGCCCGTTCTTCCGCATACGGTTCGGCGGTAGGTTCAAACTGTTGCAGTGCCACGCATTCGCGCACACGATATCCCGTGCGACATACCGACAACTCCAAACGAATTTCCAGTTTGCCGCCGATTACCGCATATTCCAACGAGCACAACTGTACTTCCACCGCCATACGATCGCACACATCTTCAAACTGCAACGAGAAGTCGCTCACATGCTCATAGTACGTGATCATACCGTCCCGATCCCTGACCGGCATACAAAACTGTAAATGACCATCCGCATAGGTACACGTCTCGTCCCGACGGGTAGATACCGACGTTACCTCGCACCACAAATCAACGATTTCCGCCGTGCTTTCCGATGGCAGTTCCAGCACTTCTTTCAAAGTGGCGGTATCCTGTTTGCAAAACAGTTGCTCTTCAACCAAAAAGCGTTTTTGCGAAGTTGCGGTGGGATATTTGGACGTATACGCATCGGTAACCACCGCCGTTTCCACTCGGCAACACGCATCCAACCGCGCGCACAGTTTGATACTGACCGCCAGCAACGTCCCCTGTCCGTTTTGATCGGGTGTAATCTGCACATCAGTTGTGATCACATCCAGGTGCGGCATACATTGCCAAGTATCGTTGATGTCCTCCATCTCCAGCACCTGACTGAACGGGAACACGTGTTGTGTCAGGCAGGTGTTTCCCCCTGCACCGCTGACGGTATACAGCGTATGCAGCACCACTTCACCTTTTACGATTGCTTTATCGGTCATCGGTTTGACCGACGTGATAGTGCCGTAGCACGCGGTTCGTAAAATGCTCTCCGCGGGCGGTTTACTGCCACCGAGGTCCACCACTTCACCAATCGTAAAGTTTTTCTCCGCGTATCCGCAAGGGACCGAACAACACATCCGTTCAGTACGCAGATGCACGCCGTTGCCCGCAATATCCGAAAGCACCTGCAAATCTTGTTTTTTAGATACAGCGCAAGTGGCGGTAACCGCACCGTGTATATCCACGCGGCGCGGTCCGACCGCACGGCAGTTGAGATAATTCACCTTGACCGTTACGCGCGGCAGAGCGCCGTCCGTATCGCCGATCGGAATCGCACAAGCAAACGGCTGGATACACTCAAAATTGTGTATGCATTTTCGGTCTTCGTCCAGGTACAACACACGGACAAACGATTGACCATCCACCATCAATTTATCTCCGCTGATACGACGGGATAACACCGACGGCGTCAGCGTACATTTGAGAATAGCCGCAATATCCGCGCAATAGTCCGGCAACAAAAAATCGCCGTCCACAGGGCATTCGGTTTCTGCAAGAGCGTTTTCAAAAGCGTTGATCACCGCTGTTTCCATTTTCAGTTCCATGCTGACAACTCCTCTGACATATTGTTGATTACACTCAACGATATGCAGTATGACACAAAAATATGTCAGCAGTTATCCTGATCGATCGGCAGACGGAAGATTTGTCGCAACAATGCTTTGCCGTCAAACGGGATCAGCGGATACAAATACCCTTTCCCAAGCGGCGTTTCGGTCATCAACATCAACACAACAATCAGGCCGATGCCGATGCAAAACCCCACAATGTTCAACAGCGCCGTCAGCAAAACCAGCATAATGCGGAATATTTTGAATGCATATCCCAATTCAAAACTGGGTTGTGTGAAGTTGGCGGTGGCGGTAAATGCCATATACAACAGCACTTCCGGTACAAAAATGCCTGCTGACACCGCAAACTCACCGAGTATCAGGCCACCCACCACGCTAAAGGCGTTATTTAGCGCGTTCGGCGTGTTCAACGATGCCAATTTGATGCCGTCGATAATCAATTCCGTGATGATGATTTGCAGTAACACGGGGACTTCGTTTGGCTCTTTAATCAGCAGAAACTGCAAACTTTCGGGGACGAGCGTCGGATTTCGCACCATCAAATACCACAGCGGCATCAGCAACAGTGTTGCCCAAAAGATAATCGAGCGCACCAAGCGCAGATAGGTGCCGATCAGCGGCGGAAAGCAAAAATCGTTGGTGTCTTGCAGAAATTCCACAAACGACGTAGGAACAATCATAGCCGCCGCAGAATTATCGACCAAAATTACGATCTGTCCCTCGTTGACACAAGCCGCCACGCAATCGGGGCGTTCGGTATACCGCACTTTGGGTAACGGATTATACCATTGCTTACGCACCAGACATTCCGCCAAACTTTCCTGCGCCATCGTCAAGGACGGGATGCGAATATTTTGCAGTTTGCGGCGTAAAAGTTCCAACTTTTTTGTATCTACTTTATTTTCCATATAACAGATAACAACATCGGTGCGGGACACCTCCCCTACCTGTTGCATTTCCATAATCAGGCGAGGGTCGCGCACACGGCGACGTACCAGTGCAGTATTGAACACCAGCGTTTCCACAAATCCGTCGTGCGGACCGCGCATCACACGATCGGTGTCCGGTTCTTCCACACTGCGTGCCGGGTAGGAACGCGCTTCAATCATCACCACGCCATCAAGTCCGTCAATGACCAGCGCCTCAAACCCCGACAGCACCTGCGTGCAGATGGTTTTAATATCCTCATCGGCGGCGGCTTCAATATGGGTAATGTACCGCTTTTCAAACTCGCCTGCCGTGCCGATGTTTTTCAATTCTTTCGGTTTGACGGACATCATATATTCCATAACCTTTTGCAGGATCTCATCCTTGGCAAAGCCGTCCACGAAAAACAAGGTGGCATCCCTGCCGCCGATTTGAAACGGATGCGCCACCACATCAAAACTTTTATCCACGCGCAATGCTTGTGTAAGTGTATCCACCATTTGCGTATACGTTCTGTTTGGCATATTCTCACCTCATCCAAAGGATACCCAAAAAGAACGCAAAAAAACAGAGTCGAGAGAAACTCTCGACTCTGTCCACATTCGAATTATTCTTCGACTTCTTCCTCTTCGTCTTCTTCGAGGTCGAACTCGAGCGCTTCACCGCAGTTGGGGCAATCGATGCCGCCGTCCAACAGGGTTTCTTCGTCTACTTCGAATTCTTCGCCGCATTTGGGGCAGGTGATCTCATAGAAATCTTCGTCCCAATCGCCGCAGCAATCGCAATCACAGTCGCAATCGAAATCATCGTCTTCGTCGTCCAATTCATCATAGACAACGTCTTCGAGGGTGGAGAGGTCTTCGTCAACCGCATCCACCTGCTCTGCCATCTCTGCGACATAGTCTTCCAGATCAGCGTGATCTTCGGTGATGTCTACCAACACGTCGATGATCGCTTTGAGCAGTTTGCCCTCTTTAGTAGCCTCATCCAGTTCCAAACCTTCAGCCAGACCTTTGAGATATGCAACTTTCTTGATGGTCTCCATAGTCATATCCTCCTAATTTAAGAGTGTTGTGATAATTAGGCGCGCTCCATGTATTCACCGGTACGGGTGTCGATACGGATCATTTCGCCTTCTTCGATGAACAACGGCACTTTCACCTCTGCGCCGGTTTCCAGCGTTGCGGGTTTGGTAGCGTTGGTTGCGGTGTTACCTGCAAAACCGGGATCGGTCTGGGTAACCTGCAGTTCCACGAAGTTCGGGGGTTCCACACCGAACACTTTGCCCTTGTAGGACATCACGCGGCACACCATGTTTTCTTTCACGAATTTGAAGTTATCGCTCAGAACGTCGCCACCGATGGGCAGCAATTCATAGGTCTCGCCATCCATGAAATAGTAGAGATCGCCGTCGCTGTAAGAATATTCCATTTCTTTTCTTTCAACATATGCGCTCGGGAATTTCGCGGTGGGGTTGTAGCTCTTTTCAACCACAGAACCGGTGATCACGTTTTTGATCTTGGTTCTGACGAAAGCGGCACCTTTGCCGGGTTTCACGTGCTGGAATTCCACAACCTGAAGAACGTTGCCGTCCTCTTCAAAGGTTACGCCGTTACGAAAATCGCCTGCAGATATCATAGTAGTATACCTCCAATAATATGATCATTATATATTTTACAGTACTCTGCAATTTTTTTCAAGTAGAAACGCGCAATTTCACGCAAATTTTATGCAAAAAATCAAAGAATTATCAATTCTTTTGGCGCCTGCGTCAAGTTTTCACAACCGTTTTCGGTCAGGATCACCATATCCTCAATGCGCACGCCACCTTTTCCGGGCAGATAAATGCCCGGCTCTACCGTCACCACGCATCCCACGGGAAGCGGCGTATCGTGAGCAAGCGGCGACAAGTGAGGCGCTTCATGTATTTCCACACCTACACCGTGTCCGAGTCCATGTCCGAAAAAGTCGCCAAATCCTGCCGCTTGTATCACGTCTCTCGCCACTTTATCGGCTTCTTTGCCCGAAATACCGGCTTTCAAAACGGATAATGCCGCCAGTTGCGCTTTGAGCACCGTGTCATAGATCAGCCGTTGCTCATCGCTCACCGTGCCCACAGCCACCGTGCGGGTCATATCCGCGTGGTAACCTTTGAACAGCGCACCAAAATCCATCGTAACCAAATCGCCCGATTCAATCGGTTTATCGCTCGGCACACCGTGCGGCAGAGAGCCGTTTGCACCCGAAACGGCGATACAATCAAATGACGCGCCATCCGCACCGTGTTTGCGCATAAAAAATTCCAATTCAAGCGCCACTTCACGTTCGGTAACACCCGGTTTGATGAAAGATAAAATGTGCGAAAACGCCTGTTCGGTGATGGCTTGTGCCTGTTTCAAACGCGCAATCTCGCGCGCGTCTTTTTGGATGCGCGAAGCGGTCAGCGCATCCTGTAACACGGTGTCTGCAACCACTTCCACGGGGAATTTTTGCAACGCACGATACACAGACAACATAATACGCTGTTCCACCATCAAACGTTTCACGCCGTGTTGTTCCAACAGCTCGCCAATGGTTTTGAGCAACCCTTTACAAGAAATGATCTGCATATGCGATACCGCGTGTTCCGCCGCTTCCACATAGCGCGAATCGGTCAGCAAGAACGCCTCTTTGGAGGTGATGAGCACCGCACCGTCGGTATATGCAAAATCGGTCAGATACAGGCAGGTGGGCTCATCAAAACATACAGCCGCCGTGGTATCGTCCAACAATCTTTGTATGGCTTGTATACGGTTTTGCATACCATCAACCCTTCCGTGCAAGATACAACGCCTGCATCGCGGCGGCATCCGCCGTTTGCGTGCCATCCGACTCGCAAATCACCGTCGGCGCCAAATCGCGTGCGGCAAACAATTCCATCAGCGGTGCAGGCTCGGGACCAAACACCTCGTCAGCGAAGGTGAGATGGCGTTTTTCGCCACCCGACGTATATTCAATCTTGGAAAAATGCACGTGGAACATCCGACCGCGTTCTTTACCGATCGCATTGTCAATCTCATCCAACACTGCGGCAAACGCGGCGGAATCGGACAACGTACCGTGGGTACGGCTGTTCAAATGTCCGAAATCCACGCACGGCAAAAACCGTTCGTCCACACCGCACATGGTGAGCACCTCGTCCAACGTACCGAGCTGATTGATCTTGCCCATCACTTCGGGACAGATATGCACGTCGGACAAACCGTTTTCATCCAACGCCTTTTGCGCTTTGCGGAGAGTTTCGACCGCTAACGCGGTTGCCTCTTCCCTGCTGCGACCGCCAAGACCGCCCGGATGCACCACAATACGGTTACCGCCCAATCTTTGAACCGCGGCGGCACTTTCTAAAATATACCGTACACTGTTATCGCGCTTTTCTTCTTCAGCGGAAGCGAGTGAAATATAGTAAGGTGCATGCAACGACAACTGAATACCGTGTTTTTCCGCAGCAGCACGTAACGACGTAGCGGTTGTATCGCTCAGGCGCACCCCTCTGCCACACTGATATTCGTATGCATTCAACCCTTTTTCCGCAAGGAATGCGGGCATCTGTGCCGTTGCTTTGTATCCTGCCTCATAAAACGCATCACAGTTACCTGCCGGTCCGAATTTTGCAATCATGCATCCACCTCCCAATGTTTCATCAATATCTTTTCCAATTTTCTTTTAAAACGGATAAATCCCGTATCGGAAGCGGTATCCAACGGCAACGTCTGGATCACGCGCATACCTGCGAGTTTACCGCCAAGCACGTCGGTGAAGATCTGATCACCGATCACCACGCACTCGGTTTTGTCAAGTCCGAGTTGCCGTTTGGCACGCAAAAAGCCGTTTGGCAACGGTTTTGCCGCAGATGCCGTGAACGGAAATCCTAATTTTTCGGCAAACGGGCGTACACGCGGTTCGTTACCGTTGGAAACGATCACGGGCGTGATCCCTGCTTCTTGCACCGCAGACAGCCACGCGGAAATTTCGGGAGACAGTCCTTGGCTGTTGTGTGCGGTCAACGTGTTATCCACGTCCAAAAGCACCGCTTTGATTCCCATCTCACATAGCATCTCCACCGAAACGGCGGGAATTTTTTGTTTTAACAAAAAAGGACGAAACAAAGACATTTTTATCCTCCTATGAGAAAAGACGGGCATAAAAGCCCGTCTTTTGTTGAGAACTTATTTGAATTTTCTCTTACGAGCAGCTTCCGATTTCTTCTTACGTTTCACGGAAGGTTTCTCGTAATGCTCTCTTTTACGCACTTCAGCCAACACGCCGGAACGCGCACAGGATTTTTTCCATCTACGCAGAGCGCTATCCAAAGTTTCGTTTTCTCTTACTCTAACTTCTGACATTCTAATTCCCTCCCTCCGCCTGACAGCAGGGGTAATTTTCATAAAACTGATTATACTATAAGAAATATACTTCTGTCAAGTACTTATTTTGCAACAATGTTAACTAATTTTCCTTTTACGTAAATTTCTTTGATAATCGTTTTACCGTCAAGGTCTTCAGCGACGCGTTCTTCCGCTTTTGCGGCGGCGAGCACGTCTTCTTGGGACGCTTGCGCGTCCACAACGATTTTCGCACGGATTTTACCGCACACCTGCACGGCGATCTCCACAGTCTGCTCTACGCAAGCCGCTTCATCATAGGTGGGCCATGCTTCAAATGCGATGGTGTCGGTATGACCCATGCACTGCCAAATTTCCTCGCCCACGTGCGGCGCGATGCAGGAGATCATTTTGATAAGGCCTTCCGCATACGCTTTGGGGCAAGAACCCACTTTATATACTTCGTTGACAAAGATCATCATCTGTGCAATCGCGGTGTTGAAGCCCAGCGACTCAAAGTCGTTGGTAACCTTCTTCACGGTTTGGTTATAGATCTTGGTCAAAGCGCCGTCATTCGTATCGGTGATGTTAGCAGGTTCAGTGAAGAACGCAAACACGCGGTTGATAAACTTTCTGGCACCTGCCACAGCGGCGGTAGACCACGGTTTGGACACTTCCAGCGGACCCATAAACATCTCATACAGACGCAGGGTATCTGCGCCATAATCGCGCACGATATCACTGGGGTTGACAACAAATTCGGGGAAACGTTTGCCCATCTTGATGCCGTTTTCGCCCAAGATCATACCCTGGTGCACCAATTTTTTGAACGGTTCTTTCACGGGAGACAGGCCTTGATCGTACAGGAAACGGTTCCAGATACGCGCATACATCAAATGACCCACCGCGTGTTCGGGACCGCCCACATACAAATCGACAGGCAACCAATGTTCGAGCAATTTGGGATCGCAGAAAGTCTCGTTGTTGCGCGGATCGATATAGCGCATATAGTACCAGGAAGAACCGGCAGAACCGGGCATGGTAGAGGTCTCACGCATACCCTTGAGACCGTTCTTGTCGTACTGTTTCCATTCCACCGCGTTTTCAA
>JAZRQN010000093.1:0-5447 GCA_045649855.1 Acutalibacteraceae bacterium
TACATGATGTTGTCGTAGATGAAGCGCATTAGAGAGATCACGCCTTCAATATTGTGCTGCATATCGGGCACTTCCACGTAGCTGATTGCGCCGCCGGGAGACAGTGCCTGGAACTTTGCTTCGAAAGCGAACTTTTCGAAAGCGTCGATTTCTTCCGCAACGTGAACGTGGTAGCTGTTGGTAATGTAGCCCTTATCGGTAACGCCCTCAATCACGCCAAAGCGTTTTTGCAGGCATTTCGCAAACTTATAGGTGGTAGACTCCAGCGGTGTACCATACAGGCTGAAATCGATGTTATGCTCCGCTTTCCACTTGCGGCAGGCGGCGTTCATATATTCCATCACATCCAGCGCAAACGGCGTTGCGGCAGGATCGGTATGGCTCTTACCGGTCATATATCTCACACATTCATACAGACCTGCATAACCCAAAGAAATGGTGGAATATCCGCCAAACAACAACTCATCGATCGGCTGACCCTTATCCAAACGCGCAATCGCGCCGTACTGCCACAGAATCGGTGCCGCGTCAGAAAGCGTACCTTTCAGACGCTCATGACGGCACATCAACGCACGATGGCACAGTGTAAGACGCTCATCAAAGATCTTCCAGAATTTTTCAACGTTGCCGCCGGAAGACAGCGCAATATCCGGCAGGTTGATGGTTACAACGCCCTGATTGAAACGACCGTAATATTTCGGCTGACCGTTTTCATCCACGTAAGGCGTCAGGAAACTGCGGCAACCCATACAGGTGTAGCAATGGCCTTCCCCGTTCTTGTCCACCTTCAGTTCCAACATTTTCTTCTCGCTGATATAATCGGGCACCATACGCTTGGCGGTGCATTTTGCAGCGAGTTCGGTCAGGTACCAGTACGGAGCATCTTCGGTGATGTTGTCTTCTTCCAGCACGTAAATCAGTTTCGGGAATGCAGGAGTAACCCACACGCCTTTTTCATTTTTTACGCCCTGATAACGCTGGAGCAAGGTCTCCTCGATCACGATTGCAAGGTCCTTTTTCTCCTGCTCACTTTTCGCTTCGTTGAGATACATAAACACGGTAACAAACGGTGCTTGTCCGTTGGTGGTGAGCAAGGTTACCACCTGATACTGGATAGTCTGCACACCGCGGCGGATCTCTTCGCGCAAGCGACGTTCCACCACGCGGGTCAGCTCATCATCGGTCAGAGTTCTGCCCAAGTCCGCATTTTCCGCCAACACATCACGGGTGATCTTCTCACGACTGACCTGCACAAACGGTGCCAGGTGGGTCAGAGAGATGGACTGACCGCCATACTGGTTGGATGCCACCTGCGCAATGATCTGGGTCGCAATGTTACAAGCGGTGGAAAAACTATGCGGACGCTCAATGAGCGTGCCGGTGATAACCGTGCCGTTTTGCAGCATATCCTCAAGATTCACCAGATCACAGTTGTGCATATGTTGCGCAAAATAGTCGCTGTCGTGAAAATGGATGATACCATCATTATGTGCTTCCACAATATCCTGCGGCAACAAAATACGGTTGGTGATGTCGCGGGACACCTCGCCTGCCATATAGTCGCGCTGGGTGGAGTTGACAACAGGGTTTTTATTGGAGTTCTCCTGTTTAGCTTCTTCGTTATTGCATTCAATCAGGCTCAGGATCTTATCATCGGTGGTGTTGGACTGACGAATCAGGTTACGGGTGTAGCGATAAGTAATATACGCTTTTGCCACCTCGAATGCACCGTGCGCCATAATATGATGCTCCACCATATCCTGCACTTCTTCCACGACGGGAGAGCGACCGAGTTCCTCGCAAGCAAGCACAACACTCTCTGCAATACGGCGAATCTGCTGTGCAGTCATACGGTCTTTTTCATCTACCGTTTCGTTCGCTTTGGTGATAGCAACAATGATTTTGGTGATATCGAACACGGTTTCCGAACCGTTACGTTTGATGATTTTCATATTCTTCTCCTTTAATATGTTAAATACTATATATTGTGTTTTTTAGCAAACCGATATTACCATATATACGGTTTGGCTGTCAATAGATATTTTTGATGTTTTTCTCAAAACGCATTGTAAAATTTCTCCAAAAGCACTTGGGGATTGACAGTCTTTACGCATATGCTATACTAAAAACAACAAACATTGGGAGTGAACGCACGATGAAGCAACAAGAGTTCATCATTTTCCCGTGGGGTATGATTTCTCGCACGGGCGAACGCGCCAAAAAATTGTTGGAAAGTATCAAGGAGTGTGGTTTTAACGGCTCCTGCTTTGTCCCCGACAGTGAATTTGATATTTGCAGAGAGTTGGGACTCAAAATCTATTCTTCCTTCAACAAAAACGGCGAGCAGGAACGGCAATCCAAACACGAGTTGGCGATGATGGATGCATCAGTAAGCGATGAAGAGTTGTATCACTTGATGGCAAAACAGCTCGAGGGACTTCCCGAGGATGTGCACAGCGTATACATCACCGACGAGCCGGGAGCGGGATTATTCCACCGCATCAAAGTGTTGGCGGACTGCGTGCGCGAAAAAGCGCCGTGGGCGGAAGTGTACATCAATCTCTTCCCCAACTACGCAGTGTGCGGCGCTCCCAACCTGTCGCAGTTAGAGGTAGAAACCTACGAGGAATATCTGGAACGTTTCGCAACCGAAGTTTCTCCCGATTTGTTGAGTCTGGATAACTATTATGCCATTATTTCGAACAACTTTACCGATCCCAAAGGCAGAATCAGTTATTTCAGCAACATGATACAAGCGATCGAAGCTTGTCAAAAGCATTCTCTCCCCTTCCAATTCATTGCTTGCTGTAATCAACTTCGTCCGTGGCAGACCATCCCGACCTTTGCCAATCTGGCATTTCAAGGATATACGGCACTGGCGGCAGGTGCGCGGGTGCTCAGTTGGTTCTTGTATTTCGGGCGTGGCGGCTATCTGTTTGCGCCCATAGACGACACCACGGGAGAAGATCTCAAAACTTCTACATGGTATCTCTTAAAAGAGGTCAACCGCCGTGTTATGGAACTCGGAAACCTCTTGTTTACAATGGAGTATAAAGGCTTGTATTTCTCCGATACAACCGATTTAAACCGTGCCACCCCCATCAGCGAATGTAACGCTATTCAATCGTTCTCCTCCGATTTGGAGTGTGTGGCAGGTCATTACATAGACAAAGACGGCAAGGATGTCATCCTGCTGGTCAACGCCGATTTGCGGTATCCTGCCAAGGTGGAATTGGATCTTGGCGGTGAACTCGAGTGTTATAGTGTCGAGTTGCAAAAATGGCATAAACCGTTACTCACCAACACAGCAGGTGTTACCAGCCCCATCTGGTTGGAACCAGGTTGCGGTATTGCTTTCAGAAATGCATAAAACAAAAAAAGACGGCTTCGGAACCATCCGAAGCCGTCTTTTTTATACAGTTTCTACTTTGATCACGTTGGTGTTGCCGGATTTGCCGTTGGTAATGCCTCCGGTAATCACGATATGCTCGCCCTCGCTCATCTCAAAGGTCTTTTTCGCCAGTTGCACAGCGGTATAAAACAGTACGTCCATGGAATTGTATTCTTCACACATGACCGGTGTTACACCCCAGGAAAGCGCCAGTTTGCGATAGGTCTTTTCCTTGGTGGTGATTCCGAGGATGTCTGCAGGCGGACGGAAACGGGATACCATCCGTGCGGTCTGACCGGAGATGGTACAAACGGCGATTGCTTTTGCACCGATATCAATGGACATACCGCAAGTAGCGTGCGAAATCGCATCCACCATATTGCGAATATGAAAATCGCTGTTGCGAAAACGTTTGTAATAATGAATGTTTTTCTCGG
Source organism: Acutalibacteraceae bacterium (assembly GCA_045649855.1). Classification (GTDB taxonomy): domain Bacteria; phylum Bacillota; class Clostridia; order Oscillospirales; family Acutalibacteraceae; genus URNF01. The sequence goes on from JAZRQN010000093.1 coordinate 3,829, forward strand.
TGTGTTCCGCAATGTTTGCCATCGTTTGAACAGCAAGCGCGGGATATTTGCCGGCAGCAGTTTCACCTGACAGCATAACAGCACTGGTACCGTCATACACGGCGTTCGCCACGTCCGAAACCTCCGCACGGGTGGGACGTGCGTTATAGATCATCGACTCGAGCATTTCGGTAGCCGTGATCACGCGTTTGCCAAGCATACGACACTTGGTGATCAACTTCTTTTGGATAGCGGGCAATTCCGCAAACGGAATTTCTACGCCCATATCGCCTCGACCGATCATAATACCTGCACATTCGGTGCTGATATCCTCAATATTATCTACACCGGACTGGTTTTCGATTTTCGCAATCAATTCAATATCATCAGCGTTGTGTTCCTGCAAAAACGCTTTCACATCCAACAGATCCTGTTTGGTGGAAACAAACGAACACGCAATGAAATCCACATCATGCTCAATACCAAACAAAATATCCGCTTTGTCCTGCTCGCTCAGATATACCTGTTTGAGCACTTTGTTGGGAAAACTCATACTTTTGCGGTTGGAGAGTTCTCCGCCCACTACAACGTCGCACACAATATCGTTGCCGACCACTTCTTTGACGCGGAAATGCAACAGACCGTTATTGACCAGAATGGTATCCCCTGCCTGCATTTCCTTTGCCAACGCTTCATAGCTGACCGATACGCGCGTTTCATCCCCTTGCACCACATCGGTGGTAAAGGTAAACGTGTCGCCGTCTCTCAGCAACACTTTGCCGTTTTTAAAGGTGGAAATTCGGTATTCAGGGCCTTTGGTATCGAGTAAAATTGCAAGCGGCACGCCCAATTCTTCACGCACGCTTTTGAGCAATTCGATGCGTTCCAGTTGATCAGCGTGAGTGCCGTGGGAAAAGTTCAAGCGCGCTACGTTCATGCCTGCTTTACACATATCGATCAGCGTCTGCCGATCACTGCAAGCAGGACCAATCGTGCAAACAATTTTGGTTTTTCGCATGTTGGCACATCCTCCAGAAATAAATTGGGTTTACTATACCATATAGTCTGCCCATCTGACAACTGTTTTTACAAAAAAATAAAAAATCCCCGCGCGAATATACGCACGGGGACAGTTTCAATGTTTGCTTGCACGGTATTTTTCTCTGGTCGCAATACCTCCGCGGATATGTCGTTCCGCCTTGTTGGTATTGAGTACCACGCGCACTTCTTTGTATAATTGGGGGTTCAGTTTCCGCAATCGTTCCGAAACGTCTTTATGTACCGTAGATTTTGAAATATGAAATTTCTTGGCGGCCGCCCGAACGGTCGCTCCCGTTTCAATGATATATTCGCCCAAAGAAATCGCTCTATCCTCCGAAAAATTTCTCATACAACAACCACCTTGAATGATCTTTCTACATTGTATGAGCCGTGATAAAGGATTATGTTAAAGAAAAAACTCTCGGCAAAGCCGAGAGTTTTTTTGCTTATTTAGAACAGGATGACGAGGAACTGGGACACCAGCACCACCGCGATGAGAGCGATGGGATAGGTCGCCGCATACGCTGCCGCTACGTCTTCCGTACCTGCCACACCGATCAGCGTGCCGAGTGCAGGCGTACTGGTCATACCGCCGGTCA
>JAZRQN010000094.1:0-18013 GCA_045649855.1 Acutalibacteraceae bacterium
TACTGCTGTTTTTGGCTGATATCTAAATCGGTGCAACTTACCAAAAAACTGCCACGGTCGAAGTTCCGCGAACGAAAGCGAGTAAGCAGAACTTCGGGCACCGCAAAGGGGCAAGCAAACGCGAAGCGTATGTGAGATAACCGATTCGTGCAGACGGCAGACGCGATCAAACACTTTGACTTGTGCAACCAACAATGCGAACCGATTTAGATATCGGCGCAAGAAATCCAGTAACCACAACGGTTACTGGATTTCTTTATCCCATTTTTTCAAGTGAAACTGGGTAGATATCCTAAGCCCAAAACGGCTTTCGGGGAGGAATTGAACTATATCCAATAGATATCAAGGGCAGATTTTGCGATTTTTATGTAAAGCATACTTGACATTTAATCGATGTTATGTTATACTCAAGATGTAAAGCGAACTTTACGTTTTAAATATCTTTTCAGGGGGTATTTCTTTGAAAAATAAAATAGAAGCTATCCGTAAGGAAAAGGGGATCCTCCAAGAGGAGTTTGCCAAGGCTATGGGCGTATCTCGGCAAACAATCAGTTCTTTGGAGAACGGACGCTACAACCCTTCCATTCTTTTAGCCCATAAAATTGCAACATTCTTTGGGACGACCATAGAAGAGGTCTTCATTTTTGAGGAGGAATAATATGAAGAAAAAAGATATTGTTTTTGGTGTGATGTGGCTTTTGCTTGGTCTTGTTTTGACCGTTCTATGCTGTCTGGAAACTTTGGACGCGTTTTGGAGCGGTGTGGGTTCTGCTTTGATGGTCGTTGGTGTTGTGCGTTTGCTCCGCAGTTACCGTTTGAGCAGAAGTGAGACTTACCGAGAAAAAAGAGAAGTTGCCGAAACTGATGAACGGTTTCACTTTATTCGCAACAAAGCCTGGTCTTGGGCGGGTTACCTGTTTATTATCATCTGCGCCCTGAGCACTATCGTGTTTAAACTTTTGAACCAAGATTTGCTGTGTATGGCTTCGGGTGGCGCCGTATGTTTGATGCTCGTGCTGTTTTGGGTATCGTTCTTTATTTTAAAGAAAAAATATTAAAGCCATTGCGAAAAGATGGATATCTAAATCGGTGCAACTTGCCAAAAAAACTCGGTACACCAAAAGGTGTGCCGAGTTTTTTCTTGTTACGCAGGAAGACTGCGGATTTCGAGCTTTGGGTTATGAGCCCGACGAGTCGGTCGGAGGTTCGAATCCTCCCTCCGCAACCACTCAAGAAACCCTAAATGTGATTACGCACAAAAGACAAAGCGACAATGCATCAGAATGATGCATTGTCGCTATTTTTTTATCCCTATCCGCACCTACCGTAAGGGTGTCTTTTTACGTTTTATATGCGGAAGGAAGTTTGCCAATGTGCGTTTTAAAGGTTTTGGAAAAGAAGGAAAGGTTATCAAACCCGCAAAGTGTCGCCGCTTCGGTTACCGTTTTGCCGGCGGTGAGGTGTTCGAGTGCTTTCACACAACGGTAGTGGTTGAGATGCGCAAACACGGTCTGCCTCGTATACTTTTTGAAATCTTTGCAAAGGGTGTACTTGTCGCACAAAACCGCTTTGGCGATGTCCTCTAACGTGATTTTTTGATGATAGTTGTCGCGGATATACAGGATGGCATGTTTCACCTTTTCGTAGTTCCTGTTTCTCTCGCCGGACGCTGTTTGCTGCGTGCTGTGATGCTGGATCAGTTCAATCAGCAGTTCCAGCAACAGTTTGGTGAGTGTTGCCGTTCGGCAAGATGCGGTTTTGTTTTGATACACCGTTTTCAGTTTCCAAAACAGGCGCAGAGCATCACGGCTGTGCGGTATCGTTTCAAACGCAATTTGCGCCACGTCTATGTTCATCTGTTTGCAAAATTCCGTATCGACAATCAGCGCATCGTAGGTCAATTCGCTGTCGGTGTCGGTGTAGTGGATGACTCCCGAATTGACAACCACAATGTCGTTTGGATAAAACGGGTGTTGCGTGCCATCCAGCAAAACGATGCCGCGTCCGTTGGTGCAAATCTGTATTTCGAGGTTCTCGTGCCAATTGTTTTCCTTGCTGCGCAGGTGGCGATTGCGCAAAATATCCGTGTTTAGCACAAATGGTAATCCGTCTTGCATCCGTGCGTATTCCTCGTATCGTGTACCGCGCACGTCAACCCCTCCAAACCCAATATAGTGTTAATTATAGCCAATATATACGTTGTAGAACTCATCTTTTACCAATATACTGATTATAGGATACATAGGGAGGAATGTCAATGCCGATCGAAATACTCGCACAAATCTTTGGATGCGGTGCGATGGTATCGTTGTTTTTGGTGTATCAACAAAAGAGTCGAAAAGGTATGCTGTTCGCCAAACTGTCTGCGGACATATTTTGGGTGATACACTATTTGTGCCTGAGCGGATATGCAGGTATGATCCCTAACGCTGTGGGGATTTTGCGCGAATGTGTGTTCGTCAGCCGCAAGAGCAAGAGATGGGCTTCTTGGATTGTGTGGCCAATCGTGTTCATTTTGCTGAATTGGGGGCTTGGCGTTTGGACCTTTCGTTCGTGGTATAACCTGTTACCCATCACCGCCTCCACGTTTGTAACCGTCTCCCTGTGGATGGACAACCCCAAACGCACAAAATGGATGTCCATACCCATCTCCGCTGCTTTTTTGACATACGATCTGTTTGTCGGTTCGTATGTAGGGGTGGTGAACGAATCACTTGCCATTTTTTCCATTCTATTATTCTTTGTGAAGGAGTTTGCTATGAAAGACCATGTGTTTACCAAAGACGTTACCTCGAAGCGGGAATTGATAACCATCGAAAACAGCCCGATTGAATCGGTGGCGGCGACTATCAGTGCCAATGTCAGCGAACAGGCAATCGCTAAAGGCAATCGGTTTGCAAAAGAGATCACCGACCGCTTTGTTTCGGATTTTGAAAAAGCGGAAGATAAAATGGCGCACGTGTCCACGTTTGTTGTGGCGGGGGATACGGTGTATATGACCTATTATGCCAACACCAAAGAGCCGTCTGAAGACCCTAAAAACCAGACTGCTCGTCTGGTGTATGCACCGCTTGACGATATGGAAAACAAAACGTTTCTGGATCTGCAAACGACGGGGGATACGGTGGATGGGATCACCATCGATATGGTGTACGATACTATCCTGATGCAAAAGAATGCGGATACCTTGTATGTGATGTGGACGGCACGCACCACCAATGAGAATTACTACCGCTTTTACTGTCCGTTCACCATTTCCACCAAAACGCTCGGCAAGGTGGACGTGAATCGTTTCAAGGTGGGGGATATTACCAATGACTTTTCGGTGAGTGGCTTTAAAAACGCACTTGCCGCAAACGGCATCCCCTGTAAGAAGACGTACGCAGACATCGGCATTATGCAAAAGCTGTCCACCCGCACAGAAAATGGAAAGACCTATTACTATACGGGTACTTACAGCGGCGATTTTACCTGCATCATCAAAAGTGCCGATCTGATCACGTGGGAATATGTCAGTCAGCCGGATTTTGCGAACGATTCACAGTGGGAAAATGCTACCTATGTTTTGGATGATAAGGTGTACTATTTTGTCAGACAGTGGAATCACAGCAAGAGCGGATTTTTGACCGTGTATAATCTTCTTACAAACACCTGGGAAAAGGCGGTTGAAATTGAAGACTGTCAATCAAGAGGCGACTTTATTTTTTATCAAAACAATCTTTATCTTTTCCACGCACCAATCGATCGTGAGCATATCGGTATTGTGAAGATCGATACCGAGAATATCGCAAACAGCGAGGTCGTGTTGCAGGCAAAGATGCACACCAGTTGTTTTTATCCGTTTGTGCAGTATTATCAAGACGATGAATTGGCGATGTCCTACACGGTGTCAAGAGAACATATACGCTTGGCACGGTTTACATTAAGAAAATATCTGTAAATGAAAAAGGACACCCGTCGGGCGTCCTTTTTCATTTTTCGCTACGAGGATATGGTTGTTTTTCATTGGTCAATCCGGCTAAATAATCCATACTGGTATCGAGTGCGATTGCGATTCTTTTGCATTGCTCGAAAGTATAGTACCGTTTGCCGTTTTCGATTTTTGAATAATCGCTTTGATCGATTCCGGTCAGCATCTGCATTTGCACCTGGGTCAGTTCACGACTTTTTCGCAATTCTTTTAATCGGTTCATACAAATCACCCAACTATAATTATGGCATATTGACCTATTGACAATAGGGTGAAATTGACCTATAATTCTTTTTGAGGATACTTCCTCAAAAAGAATTATATGCGAAAAGAGGGTTTATTATGAAAAAAGTATTGGCATTGATGATGGCGGTGGTAATGATGTTTGCTTTCTGTGCTTGTGGAGCAAGCAAAGCCGGAAATGATTCAGGAAACGATTCGGGCGAAGGCGGTAGTTTTAAAATGACGACGGCTTGGGCGGCAGAACAGACAGCTAAGCAAGCTATCAATGAATGGATGAGCACAAAAATGTTGTCGTTTGAATGTGAAAAATTTGAATATGTTATCACAAAAACAGAGAGAAGCGACAGAAGTTTTTCTGGTGATGCTGAAAGCGGTATGATGTGGTACAATGCGTACGGCACAGTGGTATTCTACAATGATTACGGTGACGAGTTGGTCGATGGTGATTTTTCGATTTTCTTCGGACATAATGGTGTGGATTCCACCTCTTATATTGGTGAGGAAACTCAAGTGAATCTTAACTTGTATTAAGGTTTTCAAGCAGGAAAGAGCGGACACCCGTCGGGTGTCCGCTCTTATTTTGCAGCTTGTAAGCGTGCATCGTAATTATATACATAGTCAGACGGGGAAACACCCGTCTGTTACAGATTATTCTTTCCGCTATATCTACTGGTGGTTTTTTAGCGGCTGTAATTACAAACCAAACAATACTGACGTGGATTGGTGGTATTTGTTCCACAGTATTACTGGTATTGACAGCATATTTTAAGGATTCTGATTTTTCTAACACCTACGCTCGCCACCATATCACATCCAATAGTCTATGGTCTGTGAGAGAAGAATACCTTGCTTTACTTACAGATTTTGCATCTATGTCTACAGAAGAGATAGTTAAAACAAGAGAAGATCTTCGAACTAAAACAGCAAAGATATATAAAAATGCTCCTTTAACGGATGGGAGAAGCTATGCGTTGGCGCAAAAGGCAATCAAAAAGGGAGAATCTCAGTTTTTCTCACGGGAGGAACTCAACCAGATGTTGCCTGAAAAACTACGCAAGTAAGTGTATATGTCATATTGTGGCAAGAATTTTTAACACATCCGATAATTGCAACGCTCATTTGGATACCGTTGCATTGTATCAAAGTTAAACGCTGTTGCCAAAACACGCGGCACACCTTTTGGTGTGCCGCGTGTTTGTGTTTTGATAGTTGCGTATTTTAAAAAAAGATGGTATACTAATTCGGAACGAAAACATACGGAGGAATTTTATGAAGTACGATGTCATTATTATCGGCGCAGGTCCCGGTGGTATATTCTCCGCATACGAATTGTGCACGCAAAAACCCGATCTGAAAATTGCTGTCTTTGAAGCAGGACACGCTTTGAATAAACGGCATTGTCCCATTGACGGCGACAAAGTGAAAACGTGTATCGGCTGCAAAAGCTGTTCTATTATGAGCGGCTTTGGCGGTGCAGGTGCATTTTCTGACGGCAAATATAATATTACCAACGATTTCGGTGGTACGTTGCACGAGTACATCGGTAAAAAGAAAGCGATCGATCTTATGCAGTATGTCGATGAGATCAATATGCGCTATGGCGGTGAAGGCACAAAACTTTACACCACGGCAGGGTCTGCTTTTACGACCGAATGTATCAAGCACGATCTGCATTTATTGAGTGCGTCGGTCCGTCATTTGGGAACGGACATCAATTATATCGTTCTGGAAAATCTGTTTGCAGAACTGGAGAACAAGGTGGACTTTTTCTTTGACGCTCCCGTGGAAACGATTGCGGTTTTGGATGATGGCTACGAGGTCAAGTGCAAAGACGCGTCCTACACTTGCAAAAAGTGTATTGTTTCGGTGGGTCGTATCGGCAGTAAGTGGATGGAAAAAGTATGTAAGGAACTGGATATTCCCACCAGTTCGAACAGGGTGGATATCGGTGTTCGTGTGGAACTTCCTGCCGAAGTGTTCGCGCATATCACCGACGAATTGTATGAGAGCAAGATCGTTTATCGCACCGAGAAATATGGCGACAAAGTCAGAACCTTCTGTATGAATCCCAAGGGCGCGGTCGTGAACGAGAACACAAACGGCATTATCACCGTCAACGGTCATAGTTATGAGGACCCTGCAAAGCAAACCGAGAACACCAATTTTGCGTTGTTGGTTGCAAAGCATTTTTCCGAGCCGTTTAAGGATTCCAACGGATACGGCGAATCCATCGCTCGCTTGAGCAATATGCTGGGCGGCGGTGTTATTGTGCAGCGTTTTGGTGATCTCATCCGAGGCAAACGCTCCACCGCCGGCAGAATTGAGGATGCGTTTATCACCCCGACGCTGAAAGCGACGCCCGGTGATCTGAGCTTGGTGCTTCCCAAACGTATTCTCGATGGCATCATCGAGATGATTTATGCGCTGGACAAGGTGGCGCCCGGTACTGCGAATGAGGATACATTGCTTTACGGCGTTGAGGTTAAATTCTACAATATGGAAGTCAATGTGGATGAGAACCTGGAATCCTGCCACAAGGGTCTGTATATCATCGGCGACGGAAGCGGCATTACCCACTCGCTGTCTCATGCATCCGCAAGCGGCGTGCACGTGGCGAGAAGCATTTTGAGCCGTGAAATCTGAATAGATATCCGCGAAGGCTGACGATTTTTGTCGTCAGCCTTCTTTTGTGCGGCAACGAACATCCGAAACGGCATTTCATAGGCGAGGCCATCTCTGTGAAGCAGAGTAACTTTACAGGCGGAAAAGATGCTGTTTTGTGCTATACGCCTATCCGATAAGACATTGTGTTCGTGAGCGCGGTGTGCTATATTGAATAGTGAGGTGAGATACATGAAAATCACTGTTGTACAACCGCCGTATTTCATGGGGGATTGTCCGGAACAAGCTCACAATCCCTCCACCGCCGTTCGGCGGTCCCCCTCCCTTTACACAAGGTACTCCCCTAATAGGGGATATGTCCGAAGGACAAAGGGGTGGCCGTCCTGCTAAGGAGGCAACAATATTGCCTACAAAAAACAAGAGGAGATGCACAATTTTGTGCATCTCCTCTATTTTTATCCCTATTTCCACACCCCTATGGTGGTCTTTTTTTGTAAAATTCCTCAAAAATCGCTGAAAAAGGGGAGATTTCAAGGCTTTTCCTATTGCGTTTATAAAAATAGAGGTGTATTATTAATATAATAATGGGGTTTTATCCCCTTTTTTAGGAAAGGAGGAGTGCTAAATGGCAAAAGGAAAACATTTCAAAAAACCTGCAAAAGCGGCAAAAGCGCAGGTCAAAACGATTGAAAAACCGAAAAAGTCGGTGTTTCAACAGGTGCTGAAATGGGTCTTTGGATTGGTGTTGCTTGCGGTACTCCTTCTCAATGTGTTCACCTATGTGTTTTCTGTGGTGGAGTATAACGGCACGGGAATGGAACCTGCGTTGCAGGGCGGACAGAAGTTGGTGATCCGCAAGGTGAACGAAGTGGCGCAGGGAGACGTCATCGCCTTTTATTACAACAACCAGATTTTGGTGCGCAGGGTAATATGCACGGGCGGTGAACAGATCGAGATGGACGAAAATGGCGCTGTCAGCGTCGGCGGTTTGCCGTTGGAAGAACCGTACGTTCAAAACGCCACCTTGGGGCAATGCAACATCGAGTTTCCGTATTACGTGCCGATTGATACGGTGTTTGTAATGGGAGATAATCGTGTGGAAGCGATGGATAGCCGATTGAAAGAGATCGGCACCGTCCCTGAAGATCGTATCATCGGAAAAGTAATCTACAACTTGAAGTAAAACGAAACTACAGTATCAGAGGAAAGAGGCGAGTAGAATGGCGTCGGCGAAGATTAAACGCCTATTCTACAAGTTAATATTGGCCGGTTTGTTCCTTGTGCTGGCGGTGATGACCATAACAGGTCTGGATGTGAAAACCGCGATAGCCATGGATCAGCAGGTGCGTTGCGGTCTGTCGGAACACGTGCATACGGATGCGTGTTATCTGGACGGTCTGCTTTTGTGCAGGCAAAAAGCGCACACCCACACCGAAAACTGCTATTTGGTGTTGCTGGGAGACAACGACGTGAACGCGCTGTTGCAAGCGATACAGTTAAACGGCAGCAGAAGTCTGGAAGGCGTGCTTCACTCTACAATGGGACAAGCGTTGTCCCTAAACGCAGGGCTGTCGGATAAAGCACCGCCTCTCACCTTGACGGCAGGAGAGATTACTTCCATCAATCAGACGGTTGTGGATGAAGGCATTGAACCGGCGGTGGTATTTAACGAGAATCTGGCATCCGATGCGTACCTCAACTATTCTCCCGGTATTTCCACACTGGCGGTTGGGGATAACCCCGTTTCGGGCACGCGAGCAATCAATTTCTATATTATGCTGGACGGCAAGATCACCTTTATGGATTCGGCAACCTTGCACGATGCGAATCCCGACTATTATTCGTATGCCGATACGGTTGCGCTGTATAAGAACGCGGTAACAACCGATTTGGCAACCAATAACATCAACAGCACCTATTATTTCCGCTACAACCAAAGCGGTACGATCAATAACACGGGAAACTTTATCAGCAATGCTACATATTCCTCAAACAATGTCTGCTTTGGCAACAGCGCGAACACGCGGTATACCGTTTTGTGTACGAAAGGCGGCAACTTCTGGAATCCGACGTACACGGCGGTGAATTTCTACACCTTGAAGTTGGACTACAGCAATGTGAATGCAGACCAGGCGCCGCAGATTGAGTACGTGCAATCCGGCCTGGCACCGCAAATGACCTTGCCGTCGAACTATTGGTGGTACGATGAAAGCGGTGCGCAGGTGACAACACTGCCGAGCACCATCACCAAAACCACCACGCTGTACGCCTATCCGAAAGCGTATACGGCGACCTTCGAAGATGCGAACGGCAACAGTATCGCAACAGCACAAAGCGGCGAGCCGCAAAACGGCTTCCTTGCCATCACCTTGCCGTCTGTGCAGGGCAAAGAGACGTGGTATTGGATCGAAAAAGGATCTGACGGCTCGGAGTATTATCAAACCGGAGACACGGTCAGGATCACGTCGGACAAGACGTTTGTGGCAATTCCCGATACGTATAACATCACCTTTGTCTATGATACGGGCAGGGTGATTACAAAGACGATGGGGTATCGACAGCAATTCACGTTTGATACGTTGCCGGATGGTTGGCAGTGGGCGGATAAGGACGGGAACCTGCTTGCGCCGGGAACAGCGTCACCTTTGATTGTTGCGGATGCGACGTATACGGCGGCTTCACGCAGGGTGAATGTCCGTTACAACGTCAACTTCCCGTCCGGTGCGGTCAATTACGTGGATGCAGTACCTACCATCCACGGCACCACGTCCGCAACTGCAACCGATATCGCGCTGGGTGGTAAAAATCTTACTATCCGCGATTTGACCTCCCGCACCGCGCGCAGAGAGGTCAGCAGCAGCAACAAAGAAAGTGTTACCTACTACTTCCTTGGCTGGAAGGTGGCAAACACCGATATTGTGCTTCCGCCGGATGCGGTGATTAGCTGGACCGATCTGGAAAGTTATATCGGCAGTAACGATGAGATCACCCTGCAAGGTGCTTGGGAGGAAGGCAGCCGTTATAACAGCGCCACCTTCTTCGTCCGTTTCGACTCGGTGGCGGTAGATATCAATGGCAACATCACCAGCCAGCCTTCCGAAAACTATACACCCGAAGTCTTCAACACGCACGTGGGTGGCATAGACCTTTCGTTGTCGGATACGCAGAAACAGAACACATACGGTGTTGCGGACACCACAACCGATAACTCGTTCGGTGCTGACCAAGCCATTCGCGCACTGTACGGTGAAAAATCCAGCGGTGCTTGGTTATACGACTTCCCGAGCGATGAATACGTGTTCGCTTACTTGAAAGATTACCTCGCCAAGAATCCCGGCAAGAGCCTCACATATGCAGGTGAAAAGGTTGATCCTGCCCAGTTGAATCGCGACTATTATGCGATCCGCTGGTATGTGTTTAAGCTGGAGGGCAGTACGTGGCATATCGACGGTAAGGTGTATAAAAAAGAAGGCAGCGTTACCGTGGATAAAGTGTTCGGCGGTGATGACACGGTACTGCAAGCCGAAAAAGACGGTTTCTACTTCTTGGCGGAAAACGGCACCTTGGATGCCAACGGCAACTTCGTTCCGTATTCGCCCAATCACGAGAAATTCAAAGAATACCTGCTGGTGGTCAATCAAACGGCTGCCAATACGCTGCGAAATCGGTATCCCGATGCGGAAATTTTGATATTTGACAGTGAGAGCGATAATAAGCACCACTATCAGTGGATCATCGACGGATTAGAAGTGGACGAGTATTGGCACGTGGAGGAGTTCCCACCGGATATACCGGGGTATAGCTGCTATGCGGAATATACGGTGTACGATACCGACGGTATGCACACCGCCATTGCGGAATACGGCACCCGCGCACAGTTCGTCGGTAAGACGTTCGCGCTGGACGAAGATCCCGACCAGGGATTGATGGCAGAGTTTTATAACTACTATTACCCGGATGAAACCATTGTCATCAAGAAAGAGGACGGTAAGACGGGCAAGCCGATCGGCGGCGCAGCATTTGAACTGTGGCAAAACGGATACCGTATGACCTTTAACTACGATAGCGAAACCGGACAATACATTCGTGATGAAGGTGGCAACGGTACTTACACACAGATCGTGACCGCTTCTGACGGCTACTCGGTGATTTCCACAACCGGCTTTAGCTATCAATACGGAGACGTTGTGATCAAAGAGGTCTTGCCCCCTGCGGGCTATGATCCTTCGCCGCCCATCACGGTGGGTGAGAACGCGGATCACGAGGTGGTCATCAAGGACATTGAAGGCAAACCGCCGGATGAATGGCCAACAATAGCCGAAGTTCCCACGGGGGACACCTTGATCGTGAAGGATTATGCTGCAGAATATATCAGCGTGACCGTGGAAAAGGTTTGGAACACCAACAATCCTGCAGACAGCGTGGTGGTGGTGCTGCAAGCGAACGGACAACACGCGGCGGCATTGTTCCCCGGTATGACCAATGTGCAGGTCACATTGAATGGCGGAAACATATGGAAACACACCTGGACCGATCTGCCGCGCTATGCCAACGGTGAGATGGTCACCTGGAGTGTCAAAGAAATCGTTGTCGGTGGCAAACCCACTCTGGCAGATGGCGTTACGTTTGCCAACTGGACGGTCACGTATTCACCGGCTATCGGCACCGATGCTGACGGTGACGGTGATATAGATAACTGGAAATTCACGATAACCAACTCACAGAAACGTTTGCAACTCATTCTGACCAAAGTGGGTACCGACGGGAAGATATTACCCGGCAGCGTGTTCACGTTGGAACAGGTGGAATTGGTGGGCGGTGTCTGGCAACAGATCGGCGGCACTGCAACCAATACGCAGACGACCGGTGAAAACGGTATGCTCACATTCGACAACCTGACCGCAGACGTGTATTACAGGTTGACCGAGATACAAGCATCCGACGGCTACTACATTTCTCTGTCGCCCACCATCTTTACGATGGACAGCGACGGTAATATTAAACGCGTGCTGGATGACGGCACGTTGGCACAACTGTACGATCCCGTGATCGAGGTGACCGGCCCCTTTAATATTCGGGTCACCAACCTGGAGATGACGGTGCTGCCGGAAACCGGCGGTAACGGTACAAACGTGTATATGCAGAGCGGTCTGCTGTTGATGGTACTGGCTGCTGCACTGCTTTTATACAAAATTTATCGCAGAAAGGAGGGAACGGATACCTCCTGATGCGAATGGAACAAACAAACATAAAAAACAAAAAAGCAAACACAAAAACAGAAAGGAAGAAAAGTATGAAACTCACCAAGAAAATCGCAACCCTCGCACTGGCTCTTATCCTGGTTCTGGCATTGGCAGTTCCGACTTTTGCCGCAGATGCTGTCGGCGGTTCTATCACCGTCACCGGCGCTACTTCCGCAAATCCCACCGTGTATACCGTCTACAAAATGCTGACGGTTGACGACGGTAATACCGCGGACGAAAACAAATACACCGTTGATGACAACTGGAAAACCTTCGTTGCTCACGAAGACATGGAAGAGTACTTCGTTGTCAGAGAAACCGCAGATGGCACCTACGTTGTGTGGGCGAAAAACACGCAATCCACTGCTGATGCGGCCGCTATTGCGGAATTGGCAAGAAAGTACATCGCGCAGGTTCCTGCTGTCGGTGTAAACACCAAAGTTGGCGAAGTGACCGTGAACGGCACCGCGCTGACCATCCCCACCAACGGCTACTACCTGTTGGTTCCCAACAATGATACCGCCAGCGGCGTTGTTGTTGTGAAAAACGGCAAGGCGATTGAAATCACCGAAAAATCTGTGGCTCCCGGTATGCCCACCATCGAAAAACTCGTGTACGAAGATTCCATCCAGGGTTACACCAATGCAAACACTGTGGATGTCGGCACCGCCAGCACCTACAAAATTACCATCACCGCAGGTCAGGGCGCGTCTGAGTACGTGCTCCACGATAAAATGGATGAGCACATCACCTTCAACCCTGATTCCGTGAAGATCACCCGCGGCGGTAATGCTGTGCAGGCTTCCGAATACACTGTCGTTACCGAAAATCTGGATGATGGTTGCACCTTCCACATCGTATTTAACAAAGAGTGGTGCAAAGGCCTCAATGAAGGCGCAGTGATCGTTGTTACGTATGAAGGCATTTTGAAGGGCGAAGATCAGGGCGACGGCACCTGGTCCGAAGTGGACACCGGCATCAACCATGAAAACACTGCTTGGCTGACCCATACGGCTGCTAACGTTAAAACCGAAGAAACTTCGGTTGCGACCAGCACCTATGAAGTCAACGTGGTGAAACACGACCAGAACGGCCGTGCGTTGGAAAACGCCGGCTTCGTGCTCCGCGACAACGAGAACAGCTATTACAAATACGAAAACGGCGTTGTGTCTTGGGTTGCTGATATCAATGATGCAACCGAGTACTTCTCGGATGAAAACGGCAAACTCCGTTTCTATGGCGTGGACGCTGAAATCTTCTACCTGGTGGAAAAAACCGTTCCCGGCGGCTACACCGGCGTGGAAGTTACCCAGGTCAATGCCAAAAACGGCAACGTGCAAGACGGCAAACTGATCGTGGTGAACACCTTGGGTCAGAAACTGCCTGAGACCGGCGGCATTGGTACCACCGTGTTCTACATCGGCGGTGCGGCACTGGTTGTGTGCGCTCTCGCTGTGTTGGTAGTGCTCAAACGCAAAGAAAACAAAGCGTAATTATCACTCTTGAGTAATCCCCCGACCCGATGCAGGTCGGGTCGGGGGATACCCTGTACAGAATAGAATGGGAAGGAGAGTTTTGCCGCGTGAAGAACAAATTATTTTACGTCTTTTTGGTGGTTATCTTTGTGGCAGGATTGTCCTTGCTGTTGTATCCTACCATTAGTAATGCTTACAACGCGTGGTTGCAATCCAAGGCGATTGCCGAATACGCCGCGCAGATCGATAGCATGGATGGAGAAACTTCCAAAGCGGAAAAGGAGAAAGCGCAGGCATTTAATGCCGCGTTGTTACAGCGCACCGATCCGTTTTCATTGACCGATGAGTTGCTGGAACAGTACCAAAACACCTTATCGGTTACCAACGACAACATTATTGCATACGTGCAGATTCCCTCTATCGACGTGATGTTACCGATCGCACACGGCACGTCGGAGGACGTGCTCAAAGACAAGATCGGACATCTGGAATGGAGTTCTCTGCCTGTGGGTGGGGACAGCACCCACTGCGTTATTTCGGGACACCGTGGTCTGCCGTCCTCCGAACTGTTCACCAACATCGATCATCTGGAGTTGGGCGATAAATTCTTTCTCCACGTGTTGGGAGAAACGCTGGAATATCAGGTGTGCCACATTACGGTGGTAGAACCGGACGATCAGCGGTTGTTGCGCATCGAAGAGGGGCAGGACCTGGTAACGCTGGTAACCTGCACGCCGTATGGTATCAACTCGCATCGTTTGCTGGTGCGCGGTATCCGTGTGGACGGGCAGAGTGGCGATACGCTCGCTGATATGCAAATCAAAAATGAGATTACCATTGTAGACGTGCTCGTGTTGGTAGCGGTCGTGTTTGTGGCGGTTGCGGTCATCACGTTTGTTGTAGTGCTGTTGCGCGGCACGAAAAAGAAAGGAGGACGGCAGGATGAAAATTCGGATACGTAATATCGTGTTGGCGGTTATGTTGTGTTTGCTGATTGCCGTCCCTGTCAGTGCGGACGTACAAGGCAGTTTGTTGCTGGTGGATGTTGAACAGCCCACCTTGCTGTTTCCCGTGGCGGATAAAGACGGTGTGCCGGTGGCACAACTTGCCGATGCAGTGGAACTTTTGAGCGCAGAGGATCTGACGCCGCAGGTTGCTAAAACGGTATATGAGGCTGTGCAGACCAAACAGCTCAGCGGTACGTTGGGCACTGCAAACAGCCAAAAAGAAATCGCGTATAAGGATCTGGAAATGGGATGGTATCTCGTTTGCAGTGCAAGCGAACAGGCGGAATTCACGCCGTTTCTGATTTGCGTTCCTATGTCGGTAGACGGGGAAGAGCAGTATGACATTGTGGCTGAACCGAAGGTGGACAGTCCTGCAGAACCCTCTGATCCCGAACTGCCGCAGCCGAACATTCCGCAGACGGGTGCTATCCAATGGCCGAAGTATGTGTTGCTCATTGTGGGCATGGTAACCATCGGCGTCGGTGTGTTTGAAGTGGTACGCGGACGGGAGAAACACCATGAATAAACGGCAAAAACGCGGACTTTTGATACTGATGGTCGGTGTGCTGCTGTTGTTTGCAGGGTTGGGTATTCATCTGGCGCAACAGCAAGAGGATGCCGCCGCAGGACGGACGGCAACGCTGTTGTTGCAGCAACTGGACGATGAAACGGTAATCAAGTTGGAAACGAACGACGATCCGTTCTTGCCAAAAAAAACGTATATGGGTTATTCGCTGATCGGTGAAATCGACATCCCGTCGGTGGGCATACGCTTGCCCGTTCTGGATGACTGGAACCAAGAAATGCTCAAAGCGGCACCCTGCCGCTATCAAGGCAGTATTTCGGACAATAATATGATCGTGATGGGGCATAACTACAAACATCATTTTGACCCCTTGCACAAGATCGAGATAGGTGCGCAGGTGCAGTTTCGAAACGCGGTGGGCGCGGTGCTGACCTACCGTGTGGCAAAGATTGAATATCTGCATCGCACGCAGGGAGAAAACCTGCCTTCCGCCGACTATCCGCTCACCTTATTCACGTGTACAGCGAGCGGCCTTGACCGTATTGTGGTGCGCTGTGAAGCGGTTGAAACAACCATTTCTTAATGTAAAAAACGGACACCGACGGTGTCCGTTTTTTTATTTTTGCCAAATGTTGCAAACGAATAATTCCTTCTTGCTTTTTTAAAAACAACTATGTTATACTTTATTTTAAGAGGGGGCCGCAGTGCCCCCTTTTGTCAGAAATTATATGTTGAGGAGGCTTTGGCATGAAAAAAGAGAAAACGTCTGATGTCGCGGGACATCGCAAGTTTGGCATGCGCGATTGTATCGCTTATGCCGCGGGTGATTTGGGCTGCAATATGAGTTTTGCACTCAAAGGCACCATGTCTATCTTCTGGACCCAGTTTATGGGTATGGACCTTTGGTATGCGCTTCTTCTGATCGTCGTGCAGGTATGGGATGCCATCAACGATCCTCTGATCGGTTCTATTATCGACGCGGATAAGAGAACGTACAAGAGAAACAAATTCTTGACTTACATTTGGGCAGGCTCTATCGGCTTGATTGTTGGTGGCGCTTGTTGCTTCCTGCCGTTCCCGAATGCTCCCACCTGGGCGAAGTTCATCATCTTCATCGCGGGTTACGTGGTGTGGGATGCATTTTACACCGTGGCGAACGTGCCTTACGGCTCGCTGCTTTCGCTCATTTCCAGCAACGTAAAAGACAGAGCTTCTCTGTCTGCTTGGCGTTCGATCGGTTCTATCTTCGGCAATATGTTGCCGATGGTAATTTTGCCGTTCATCATCTATGATCAGGACAACAATCTGGTCGGCGAGCGCGTGTTTATCGCCGCACTGATCATGGGCGTGCTCGGTTTTATCTGCTTCCAGTTTATGATCAGAAACACCGAGGTCCGCGTGGACACCGAAGTGGAACTCAGCGAAGATGCGCCTAAATTCAACGTCATCAAAGCGTTTGTCAACTTTATGAAAAACCGTCCTGCGGTGGGTGCTACCATCGCCGCTATGGGTATGTTTATCGGTATGCAGGGTGCTACCACTGCGGTTACCGTTATCTTCCAGTCGTACTTCAAAAACGTGCAGATTTCGGGTCTTGTGCAGCTGTTTGCCATGATCCCGATCGTGGTGTTTACCCCTCTCGCACGAAACGCGGTTGCCAAATTCGGTAAAAAAGAACTTGCGACCTTCGGCTCGCTCGTTTCGGTCGTTGCAGGTCTTGGTTTGTTCATCGTTATGCCGAATAACACCAACCTTGATCTCATCATTTACATCGTTTGCCAGTTGTTCTTCTCGCTCGGCCTTGGTATCTATTCCACCGTTTCCTGGGCGATGATGGGCGATGCCATCGATTACAATGAATGGAAATTCGGCACGCGTGAAGAAGGCGTTGTGTATTCGTTGCACTCTTTCTTCCGTAAGATTGCACAGGGCGTCGGTCCTGCGCTGGTGCTGGTCATTATGGTCGCGTTCGGTTACGTGGGCGCTGACGAGGGCAATCAGGCTTGGAACGTGGCGATCAATATGCGCTACATCGTTGCCGCAACCTTTATGTTCTCGGCAGTTCTGCAGTTTATCGGTCTGGGATTGGTGTACAACCTCGACAAGAAAACACTCGCAAAAATGAATGCGGAATTGGGACGCACGGAAGATGATGACGACTTCATTGCGTTTGAATAAAACAGACAAAGGAACTTATATATGAGAAACGTAGTAAAATTAAATGACAATTGGCTGTTTGCCAAAGATACCGCAGACATTCTCTGCAAAGAGGGGGAAGCGGTCAATCTGCCACATTGTTGGAATGCGGTGGACGGTCAGGACGGCGGAAACGATTATTTCCGCGGCTCCTGCTTGTACAAAAAGACACTCAAAAAATCCGAACTTCCTGCGGCGGACTTGTATTATATCGAGTTTCGCGGTGCCAACTCGTCGGCGGATTTGTTTGTAGGCGGTGAAAAAATCGCCCACCACGACGGCGGTTATTCCACCTGGCGTGCAGATATTACTGCATTCTTGACCGAAGAAACCGAGATCGCAGTGGTGGTGGATAATGCGGCAAACGATACTGTGTATCCCCAGATGGCCGATTTCACGTTCTACGGTGGCATTTACCGCGATGTGAACCTCGTTTGTGTCAACCGCACGCACTTCGATCTGGAGTATTACGGCGGCCTCGGCCTGATGATTACTCCCGTGGTGGAGGGCAAGGATGCCGCTGTCGCGGTGGAAGTGTTTGTGAAGGACCTCAAAGAGGGACAGACTTTGGTATACACTGTGTATGATGCCGATGAAAAGGTTGTGGATACAATTGAAACGACCGACACCAAGGCGTCCTTCGAACTGAAAGACGTTCACCTGTGGCACGGTCGCCGCGATCCGTATCTGTATTGCTGCGAGGTGGAGATCACCGAAAACGGCGAAGTGCT
>JAZRQN010000095.1:0-16368 GCA_045649855.1 Acutalibacteraceae bacterium
GAAGCCGCCTCTTGCTGTGTGAACGTGAGCATATCCATGCCAAAGAGGCCCAGCAGACGCGCACCAAAATAGGTGAAGAAGATGCCAAGCTGTGCCGCCGCGCCGAGCAAGAAGCTCTTCGGGTTGGACAACAGAGGACCAAAGTCGGTCATACAGCCGATACCAAGGAAAATGAGCGGCGGATAGATACCGAACTTAACGCCCTGATAGATGTACCACATCAAACCGCCCTGTTCAAAGTGCTGCCAAGAGGGAATTACTTTGGTTTTGGTGCCGTCTTCAGCGGTTTTCACTTTATAGATATTATCGCCGTCTTTGACAACTTCCATTTCAACACCGGATGCATTCACATACATCTCGGTTTTCGTGCCCTCTGTGAGCGGCACTTCATCTTCGAGCACAGGATATACCTGTTCGTATGTACCGTCTACATAAGACTGCAATTCAGTCTGAGAGAACGGGACGATGGAATTGCGTTGCGGATCCATTACGCCACCGAGCGGCAGGTTGACCAACAACATACCAAACGCGATGGGTAACAGCAACAACGGTTCAAACTGCTTCTTGATTGCCAAAAACAGCAACACGCAGGCGACGGCAATCATAATCAGACATTTCCAGCCGCCATTTTCAAAATTGAACAACTGTGCCAGACCGGAGGATCTCCAAAGGTCAAGCAACGCTTGCAAAAACTGATTCATATTCGAGACGCCTCCTTATTATTCTGCGCGATCGATCTTCACAATGGAATATTTCTGTCCTGCAGGCATACAACACGCCACAGCAGCCGCAATCGCCGCAGTCTCTTCGGGTTTGATACCGTTACGCACCTGTGCAGTGGACATCACGGGACCCAGATCAACCGCCGGTGCAGGTACAGGAGCGGAAGCGGCGGCAGGTGCCACAGCAACAGGAGCACTCGCGAATGCTTCCTCTTTTTTCTCTGCGGCGCTCATCACAACACCGAACAGTTTGAACACGCCGGTGAGCAACAGCAGCACGCTAAACACAACCACAACGCCGATTACAATAGTCATACCGGCATCGCTCAAAATTGCAGCGGCAGAGTCGGCAGCAGCCAAAAACAATGACATATCTATTCCTCCAGACAGCATATTAACGGGCAGAAAACAACCTTTCTGCCCATTATAAAATTCAATTGTATTATACGCGATGTTGTCGAAAAAAGCAATGCTTTTTTCAATCTTATCAGAAAAAGGTCATCTGGCTGGTTTCGGGCATATCCCCGAGCACGCCGAGTTCACGCAGAGACTGCGAAACACTCTTGTTGATGCCGCTTCTGTTTTGCAGATCATCCTCCGAAATAAACGGATCGTTCGGGTCGCACGCTTGCGCCAACTGAATGGCGGCAGGTTCGCCCAGACCTTTCACCGATGCGAACGGCAAGCGCACGCCGCCGTTTTCGGGAATGAATTTATACGGATGCGATTTATACAAATCAATCGGCAAAAATTCAATGCCGCGTTGCATCGCTTCGTACACAATGTGAAGCGTTTCAGCCAGCCCTTGTTCGTTCGCGGTCGCTTCCTTGCCACGAGAACGGATCTCATCCATCGTGGCTTTAACCGACGCCTTGCCGCGCATAACAGGTTCTGCATCGAAATCTTCACGGCGCGCCGTGAAGTACGCCGCATAATACACATCAGGCATATGCACCTTATACCACGCCAGACGCAACGCGGCAATGACATACGCCGCAGCGTGCGCTTTGGGGAACATATACTTGATCTTCATACAAGAGTCAATGTACCATTGCGGCACATTATTCTCTTTCATCGCATTAAAATGCTCTTCGGTGAGCAGTTTGGTCGCGTTGCCTTTACGCACGATCTCCATAATCTTAAAAGACATCTTCGGCGGCAAACCCTGGTGCATCAGATAGGTCATGATATTATCACGCGTACCGATTACTTCGGAAATGGTGCAGGTGCCTGCTTTGATGAGATCCTGTGCGTTACCCAACCACACGTCCGTACCGTGGGACAGACCTGAAATCTGCAAAAGGTCAGCAAATGTTTTGGGTTTACAATCGAGCAACATCTGTCGCACGAAAGCCGTGCCCATCTCGGGCAAGGACAACGTGCCAGTTTCACATTCGATCTCCTCTGCCGTAACACCGAGCGCTTCGGGAGAGGTGAACAGCGAATAAACCAGCGGATCGGACATATCCACGTCCATTACACTCTTGCCGCTGTAATCCTCCAAATATTTGCAAATGGTGGGCACAACGTGGCCAAGGTTATCCAATTTCAGAATGGTATCGTGAATGGAATGGAAGTCAAAGTGGGTGGTAACCACGTCCGAATCCGATTTGTCGGCCGGATGCTGTACAGGACAGAAATCCTCTACGTCGTAATCATCGGGCACGACCACCATGCCGCCGGGATGCTGACCGGTCGTGCGTTTCACACCGGTGCAACCCACCGTCAAACGGTTGAGTTCCGCATTGCTATACACTTGACCACGCTCATCCGCGTATTTACGCACATAACCAAAAGCTGTCTTATCCGCAACGGTGGCGATGGTGCCTGCTTTAAACACGTGGCCGTCGCCAAACAGCGTTTCAGTGTAACGATGTGCATTGGTTTGATATTCACTGGCAAAGTTCAAATCGATATCAGGTGCTTTGTCGCCGTCAAAACCAAGGAAGGTCTCAAACGGAATCTCGTGTCCGTCTCTAGAAAGCGGCTCGCCGCACTCCGGACAGGTTTTTGCAGGCAGGTCAAAACCCGAACCGACCGAACCGTCGGTGAAGAACTCGCTGTACTTGCATTTTTTGCAAACGTAGTGCGGCTCCAGAGGGTTCACCTCCGAAATGCCTGCCATATTTGCTACAAACGAAGAACCGACCGAACCACGAGAACCAACCAGATAGCCGTGTTCCACCGAATCGGCAACCAGTTTTTGTGCAATCATATACAACACGGCAAAACCGTGTTTAATGATAGAGGTCAACTCACGCTCCAAACGTTTAGCTACCAGTTCGGGAACGGGATCGCCGTAAATCTCTTTGGCGCGCCCCCACGTAATATCCTGCAACTGCTGATCCGCGCCCTCGATGTGCGGCGGGAAAGTGCCGAGCGGAATGGGGCGAATATCCTCTATCATATCCGCAATCATATTCGGGTTCTTGATAACCACTTCCCGTGCTTTTTCCGCACCGAGATATTCAAACTCGGCAAGCATTTCATTGGTGGTACGCAAGAACAACGGTGCTTGCTGATCGGCATCGTCAAAACCGTTACCTGCCATCAAAATCTTACGATATGCGGCATCCTCGGGATCAAGGAAGTGCACGTCGCAGGTGGCGCACACGGGCTTTTTCAAACGTTCGCCCAATTTCACAATGGTGCGGTTGAAATCACGCAGTGCTTCGTCATCAGCGGCAGTACCGTTGCGCACCATAAAGGCGTTGTTGCCGATAGGTTGAATTTCCAGATAATCATAGAAATCTGCGATGTGCAATAGTTCGTCAAACGGTTTACCATCCAGCATCGCGTGGAACAGTTCGCCTGCTTCACACGCACTGCCCACCAGCAAACCTTCGCGATGTTTCTCCAACATCGTACGCGTGATGCGCGGATGGCGGTAGAAACAATGCAGGTTAGACCAGGAAATCAACTGGTACAAATTTTTCAGACCGGTATGATTTTTCGCCAACAAGATCATATGATACGACTTGGATTTCTTGGGGTCGATACCGGTCAGTTTGGTATTGATCTCCTGCACGGCAGTAATACCAAGCCCTTTCATCGCGTTGATCTCTCGGGCGAATATCTGCGCCAACACACGCGCATCGTCGCACGCGCGATGGTGTTCAAACGGCGGCAAATCCAAGTGTTTTGCCACCATATCCAGTTTATGTTTTTTCAGTTCGGGATACAGCGCACGGCTGACCGGCACCGTATCGATCGAAGTGAAGGGATACGGCATGTCCGAACGAACCGCCGCCGCGTGCAAAAACGCTGTGTCAAACGGTGCGTTGTGTGCAACCAGGAACGGACAATCGCCGCAGAAATCATAAAATGCCTGCAAAGCATCTTTTTCACAAGGAGCATCCGCGACCATATCGTTGGTGATACCTGTCAATTCGGTAATGTTGGCAGGGATAGGTTTCTCAGGGTTAACAAACGTATTAAACTCTTCCACGATCTCGCCGCCGCGCAGACGGGCGGCACCGATTTCGGTAATCCGTTCGCTCGCCGCAGACAAACCCGTTGTTTCCAGGTCGAAGACGATGTATTCGCCGTCAATATGGCTGTCTGCCCCCCCTTTTACCACGGGGATCATATCGTTAACGTAGTAGGCTTCCATACCATACAAAATTTTGATCGGATTGCCGTCTTTGCGCAGACCTCCCACCGCTTTAAGCGCGTCGGGAAATGCTTGTGCCACACCGTGGTCGGTAACAGCAATCGCCTTATGCCCCCATTTGGCGGCGCGTTTAATGAGATCGGCAGTCTCGGAGACGCCGTCCATCATAGACATTTTGGTATGCAAGTGCAATTCCACACGTTTTTCTTCCGCTAAATCCTGACGTTCGTATTTCGCGACCACCGCCATAGCGCGCGGACGCATCAAGTTGGATTTTACGTATGTATCATAGTCGTACGAACCGACTACCAACACGCAACTGCCTTTTTTCAGCGAAGAGATAGCGCCAATCTTATCCGCATCGCGCTTTTTGTCCAACCAAAGGCTCAACGTAATTGAGTCGGTCTGGTCGGTAATATCAATCGAATAACGGCATTTGGTGCCGTCGCGATTTTCACGGGAGTCAATGGCAAACACTTCACCCCACACGGTGGACATACTGCCGTCCGGTTCCAGCGAACGCAACTCCACGGGACGTTCTTTGATAGGCGTACCAAACAACGGTGCCGCCGTTTCCAGATAAATGGGCAAACCCGAAGAAGGCGGCACGCTGGCATCCATCGGCTTTGCAGGTTTGGGCGGTTCGCCCGTCTGTTTCTCCGCAGGTTTTGCCGCGGCAGCCGCCGCTTTTGCCTGTTCCGCCGCCAGTTGCCGCGCTTTTGCGATTTCTTCGTCCGCGCGGCGTTGCATCTCAATATACCGCTCGTCCTGTTCGTTGACAGTGGCATCCCCCTCGATCACGATGGTAACGCGACGAGAGAACAGACGAAAAATCACCTCTGTGAGCAGAGATTCCGTATTGGTAACCGACAAAATGTTCTTGCCACCGTGCGCTAACGTGATGGTAAAGGTATCCCCGTCCAACACGCAAACCGCATCGTCGAAAGTGCCGTTGACCGCCGCGTTTTCACGGCGCAAATAGGACACTACCAACGAAAACGCATCCGGCGAAAACAATTCGGGCGGAAATTGCGGCAAAACGTCAGCAGTCTGCAAGCGCAGAGCCGCGCACAGTTTTTCTTCCGCCTCGAAAAACACTTCTGCCGGCATCAACTGTTCTGCCAACACCGTTACGTGCATCGCGCGGGCATCCATATCCAAGCGTACACCGTCGATCAAACAGTTTTCCAGCGTTTCATTTACTTGTATATATTGTCCGAACACAGTTCGGAAAAGTTGCTTTTCCATGTCTATTCCTCATTTTCAGTGTCTTTATAACATTTCGATTTCTTTCATCAATTCTTCCACGGCATCCTGCTCGTCCAC
The DNA here is from genome assembly GCA_045649855.1 of Acutalibacteraceae bacterium. GTDB lineage: Bacteria > Bacillota > Clostridia > Oscillospirales > Acutalibacteraceae > URNF01. Next base: position 5,662 of record JAZRQN010000095.1, read on the forward strand.
CGTGCGTAAAACCTCGCCTTTTTTGAAGATGGCGACTTTACCGTTGCCGCCGGCCAATCCCACGTCAGCCTCTTTGGCTTCACCGGGACCGTTGACAATACACCCCATCACCGCCACGGTGATAGGCTTGTGTACGTTGCGCAGGCGTGCTTCCACCGCATTTGCAATACCGATCAGGTCTATTGCGGTTCTGCCGCAAGTGGGACAAGAAACCAGACGCGCCGTGTTGGGACGCATACCGAGTGCAGACAGCAGATCCAGACCTGCCGCAATCTCCTGAACGGGATCAGCGGTCAGCGACACACGAACGGTATCACCGATACCCTCCGCCAGCAAACCGCCGATACCTGCGGCGGATTTGAGCAGACCAAGGCGTTCGGTACCTGCCTCGGTTACGCCCAAGTGCAACGGATACGCACACGCCCCCGCGGTCAGGCGACACGCCTGCATCATGGTGGAAACGTCCGACGATTTGATGGAAATCACAATATCGTCAAAATCAAATTTCTCCAACAACGCCGCGTGGTACAGAGCGCTGTCCCGCAACGCTTCGGCTGTCGGATGTCCATATTTCTTTAAAATCTCTTTTTCCAGAGAACCTGAATTCACACCGATACGAATCGGAATGTTTTTTTGACGGCAAGCATCCGCCACCGCTTTGACTCGATCTTCGCCGCCGATATTACCGGGGTTGATGCGGATCTTATCCACACCTGCCGCAACCGATTCCAGCGCCAACTGATAATCAAAATGTATGTCGGCAACCACGGGGATAGATACTGCTTCTTTGAGTGCCGCAATCAATTTGACCGCCTGCATATCCGGAACAGCCGCACGAATGATCTGACATCCTGCCAGTTCCAAGGCTTTTGCCTGTCTGACACTGCCTTCGATATCGTGTGCAGGAACGTTGAGCATGGATTGTACGGTAATCGGGTGGTTGCCGCCGATAGCGACACCGCCTGCATATACCGTTTTGCTCTGTCTGCGTTGCATCATTCTCACCCCGTTATCATTCTGCGTATATCTCCGAAGGTTACCACGATCATCAACAAGAACAACAAGATCAAACCTACGAAGTGCACGATTCCTTCAAATTTCGGAGGCACCTTTTTACGGGTGATTCCTTCGAATATCAAGAACAACAATCTGCCGCCGTCCAAAGCAGGCAACGGCAACAGGTTGAACACACCCACGTTGATGGTGATCAGTGCCACCATCTGCAATAACATATATACGCCTTCCAGCGTTACCGCCTGCGATACGGCATCACCAATGATATCCACCGTACCCACGGGACCGGACAAATCGTTCAGACCATAGGTGCCCGTCAAAAGATCTCCCAGCGAACGCCACACCATTACCGCCATGGAATATTCCGATTTCGCGGTCTGTGTGATGGTGGTCCACACCGTGCGTTCTATCGGCTGTACATAAAATTCGTATTCCAGATATCGCGCACCGCTCTCTTCGTCGGTAACCAGCGGAAACGCAACGTCTTCCAGCAACATCTTTTTACCGTCGCGACGCACGGTAATATCAAATACACCATCCGCATCGCTTTGCATAATCATGGAAACGTCCATATCGGTAACAACAGTCTCGCCGTCCAGTTTGAGCAAGGTGTCCCCCACGCGCAAACCTGTTTTATAAGAACTTGCCTCTTCGGATAACTGCGCAACGGTCAGACTGCTGAAGTACACGCGACCGTCCAGTTCGGGCGGCGTACAGATACCGACAGCGACCAACAGCACCAAAAAGCCCAGCACCAAATTCATCACCGCACCTGCAACGACGATCAGCACGCGTCGCCACACGGGCTTTTCTGCAAACGATCCGTTGGATGACTCGGACAGAGAGGTCTGTTCGCGATCGGCGTTTCCGCCCATATACGAGGGGGTCGGCGCATCTTCGTCCTCACCCTCCATAGCACAAAAACCGCCCAGCGGCAACAAGCGCAGCGAGTAGGTGGTCTCCCCTTTGCCCCAACTGCACAATTTCGGGCCCATACCGATGGCGAATTCGTTCACACGAACCTTCATCCATTTGGCAACAATGAAATGACCAAATTCGTGTATCATAATAATGATACCGAAGATCACAAGCGCCGCCAAAATTTTCAGAATCGTCATCAAAATTGCGATCATACCAAAACCTCACGTGTCTTTATGCGAATCTCGCGGTCGATCTCCAAAATATCTTCCACAGTTTTCGGGGTCGGAATCGGCTGTTCCATCAACCGTCCCACCGTGCGCGTAATATCGGTGAAAGCGATCTTTTCTTCCAAGAACAACGCAACCGCCTGCTCGTTTGCGGCGTTGAGTGCCGCAGGATACGCGCCGCCGCGGCGAAGTGCTTCCCGACACAATCCCATTGCCGGAAAGGTCGTATCATCGGGCGCATAAAACGTCAGTTTGCCCCAATCTTCCAGTCGCAACTGTTTGACGGGAGACGGCAAACGTTCAGGATAGGTCAGTGCATACTGAATAGGCACGCGCATATCCGGTTCGCCCAACTCTGCGATCACCGCATTATCACTGTATTCGATCAGCGAGTGGATAATGCTTTCTCTGTGCACCACCACATCGATTTTATCTTCCGGCATATCAAACAGCCAACGTGCTTCGATGATTTCCAATCCTTTGTTCATCATGGTAGCAGAATCAATGGTGATTTTCGCGCCCATGCTCCAGTTGGGGTGTTTGAGCGCATCTTTGACCGTTACCGATTCCAACTGTTGTGCCGTATATCCAAAGAACGGGCCGCCGGACGCCGTCAAGATCAAGCGTTTGAGTGCCGATTTGCGCGGCATACCCTGCAAACTTTGGAAGATAGCGGAATGTTCACTGTCTACAGGCAACAATTTGACGCCGTTTTTCGCCACGGCATCCATCACGAACGCGCCTCCTGCAACCAGCGTTTCTTTGTTGGCAAGCGCTACGTCGTGCCCTGCGTTCACCGCCGCCAAAGTCGGCAACAAACCGACCATACCGACAACGGCATTGAGCACCATATCCGCTTGAGGCAAGGATGCCAGCGTGCACAGACCGTCCATACCGGACAGCACTTTCGTGTCGGTATCCGCCACGCGCAATTTCAGATCCGCCGCGGCAACCGCATCGTATACCGCCGCATACTGCGGTTTATATTGTCTGATCTGCTGTTCCAACAGATCGATACGACTCCCGACAGCCAGTGCCAGAATATCATACCCTGCGGCCTGCGCAACATCCAGCGCTTGTGTGCCGATTGAACCGGTCGAACCGAGAATAACGAGTTGTTTCATGTTATACCCCTTGCAATAACGTGGTGAACTGCAACACCGCATATACCAACGGTGCAACAAACAACATAGAATCAAAGCGATCCATCATACCGCCGTGTCCCGGCATAATATGTCCGTAATCTTTAGCACCCGTCTGCCGTTTCACAACCGATGCAAACAAATCTCCCATCACCGACAGCGGACACAGCACGAACGTCAACAATGCGATCTGCCAATAGATCGGCGAGACGGTATCGGGAAGCGCCAACAGTTTGTATACATACGCAAATCCCACAGTTGCAACAACCGAGAAGATCCAGCCACCGATAAAGCCTTCCACCGTTTTCTTGGGCGAAATTTTGGGGCACAGTTTATGTTTGCCGAAAAAGCTGCCTGCAAAGTACGCGCCCGTATCGCTCATCCACGCAATGAACAAGCAAAGCAACAGATAAAACAAGCCGTATGCATTGACCGTGCGGCAATACACCACGGAGGAAATGCCAATGGACAGCAACAAGGTCATAAACATCGCCACACCCGTATTTTTGATGGGCAACGTTTCGTGGCAGACCAGCTGATTTGCAATCAGCGTGAGCAGATACACCGCCAACGTGATGCCGATGAACAACGGATTGCCGAACCAACCAAAAAACGGAGTCGCCAACGCAAACAACATCGAAACCACCGTCAGCACCCGACAGGTGCGGATGCCCAAAACACCGAACATTTCCCAAACGGCAACAGCGGCGATCACGGCAAACGTGCAATATGCCACCAACGGCGGCAATAACAGTATGCCAATCAACATCGCACCGCATACCAGGCCGGTGATAATTCTGGTTTTCATAATACAATCTCCTTACACACCGCCGAACCGACGGTTACGCCGTGCATATTCCGCAAAAGCGGCATCCAGATCCGCTTCCTTGAAATCCGGCCACAAAATATCGTCCATAAACACGAATTCCGCATACGCAGATTGCCAAACGAGGAAGTTGGACAAACGGTATTCACCGCTGGGTCTCAAAACAAGGTCAACGGGCGGCTGATCTTCGGTGAACAACGCGTTTTGCATCATCTCTTCGGTGATGTCATCAGGTTGTATCTCACCGTTTTGCACGCGCACCGCCAAGCGACGGGCGGCAAACGTCAGTTCCTGCTGACCGCCGTAGTTCAGAGCAATGTTGAGCACCATACCCGTTTTGTCTGCGGTAGATGCCTCCGCTTCCGCCATCAGCGCTTTGATATCCTCCGCAAGCGGTTCGCGGTCTCCGATAAATCTGGTACGGATATTCTCTTTTTCAAAATCGGCAAGCGACTCTTTAAGGTACTGCCGCAACAGGTTCATAATGGCATCCACCTCTTCCTGCGGACGTTTCCAGTTTTCGGTGGAAAACGCATACACGGTGAGATATTTCACACCGCGTTTTTCGCAGTACTTGGTGATCTTACGAAACACCTGCGCGCCCGTTACGTGTCCTGCCTGTCGCGGAAGTCCGCGTTTTTTCGCCCATCTGCCGTTGCCGTCCATAATGATGCCGACGTTTTGCGGCGCAGGCGCCAATTCAACAGGAATAGTTTGTTTCTTCTTGAAAAACATATCCGTTATCCTTTCAAAAAGAAAGCGGACAACAGTCCGCTTCTTTTACACTCCGTATGAGATTACAGTTCCATAATCTCTTTTTGTTTTTTCGCCGCAAGTTCATCGATCTCTTTGCAGAATTTATCGGTGAGGTCCTGCATTTTCTTTTCAGCAGTTTTGAGGTCATCTTCGGTGATCTCGGATTTTTTCTTGAGATCCTTCAATTTATCCATCGCATCGCGGCGGATGGAACGGATCGCAACCTTGCTGTCCTCGCCGAGTTTCAGGATGTTTTTGCCAAGTTCTTTACGGCGTTCTTCGGTCAGAGGCGGGAAAATAAGGCGAATGACCGTGCCGTCATTCTGCGGATTGATACCGATGTCCGCCACCAGGATAGCACGCTCGATATCTTTCAAAGTGGATTTGTCCCACGGCTGGATCATCAAGGTGCGTGCATCCGGAACGGACACAGCCGCCATCTGGTTAACCGGAGTGGGCGTACCGTAATATTCCACCATCACGCGATCGAGAATGGTGGGGTTCGCGCGGCCTGCGCGAATAGCGGCAAACTCGTTGAGCAACGCGTTGACGCTCTTGTTCATTTTTTCTTCAGCAACTTTGAAAATTTCAGTCATATCGAAAACTCCTTTATCAATTATTCAACCAGCGTACCGATCGAATCGCCGCGCACTGCACGCACGATGTTGTCGGGATCTTCCATATTGAACACAAGCAACGGAATGTGGTTATCACGGCAGATGGAAGCCGCGGTGGAATCCATCACCTGCAAGCCTTTGTTCAGCACCTCAGAGAAGGACAGGCGGTCATACCGCACTGCGTTGGGGTTTTTCTTCGGGTCGGAGTCGTACACGCCGTCCACCATGCTGGCTTTAAAAATGATGTCCGCATCAATTTCAGCCGCACGGAGTGCCGCCGCAGTATCGGTGGAGAAGAACGGGTTGCCGGTACCGCAACCAAAGATGACAATGCGTTTCTTTTCCAGATGGCGCACCGCACGATTACGGATGTACGGTTCTGCAATCTGATTCATCGCAATCGCAGTCTGCACGCGAACGGCACAGCCTTCCTGTTCCAGCGTATCCGCCAGAGCAAGTGCGTTAATGGTAGTAGCAAGCATACCCATATGGTCCGCACGGGTGCGATCCATATTGCCGCTCGAACGACCTCTCCAGAAGTTGCCGCCGCCGACGACGATCGCAATTTCCACGCCCATATCGGCGCATTTTTTCACATCTTTGCACACCGTTTCCAGCGTATTAAAGTTGAGGCCGAAACCGGTATCGCCCGACAGCGCCTCGCCACTCAGTTTCAAAAGAACGCGTTTATACTTCATTCCCATTCACCTTTCCTTCAAAGAGCAAAAGCCCCTAATACTCTTATCATATAGTATACTATATTTTACAAAATCTGTAAAGCAAAAAGGACAATTTTCAAAACATTTTTTTGTATCAAAAAATAACTGCAACGCAAATGCGTTGCAGTTATCAAATGAATCAGATTTTAACGGTTTCTCCTGCAGGAATGTGATAGTCTTTGCCATCGGCACAAAACCACACATCGATAACAGAGGGGTTATGCACCAGATCGCCTTTTGCAGAAAACTCAAGCGCATGAAAAGCGGCAAGATAGTCGTAAATTTGCATATTGGTGGCATACCACACGTCATCTTTATTAGCGACCTGTTCCGCAAACGTTTCGATACGATCCCAGTTGTCGTCATTGCGGAATTCATACGAATGTCCCCACACATAGAACAGCCAGCCATGGCCTCTCGGGCCGGGGGTTTCGTTCAAAAACTTATCCGCCAGTTCAAACAATTTCGGGTTTTTATGATGGCAGGTAGCGGTCAACGCCAACCAGTTTTCCGGCAGGCGGAAATCTTCGGTGGAAATGACCGTGCGGCTATATTTGATGCCCGCCGCCTTCAGCAATTCAATGGTATGTGCATTGTGCGTGCCGTAAGGATACGCCATACCCTGAATGATCTCGCCCGACAACTCTTCCAGCGCAACACGATCATGCAGTACTTCCAAAAGCGCCTCTGCATCCGGCAGTTTTTCCAGGAACGGATGATGTACCGTGTGGCAAGCAAGTTCCTGTCCTGCAGGGATATACAAGTCCCGCACCTGTTCGGCGGTCAAGCGGTTAGTATTGCCAAAGCAACCGGTGTTGACGTTGAAAGTGCCATAAAGATTATGCTGTTTAAAAATCTCCACCAGACGAATGTCCTGCTCCACACCATCATCATAACTGAAGGTCAGTGCTTTGGGCTTACCGCCGGGAAAACGCACCAATTTCGTGGTCATATCCATCACTCCATCTGCTTTTATATTGCTTTCAGTATATCATCCCATTGCCAAAAAAGCAAGAAAAAAGGATGGTCAAAAGACCATCCTTTTCGTTTGTGAAACTTATTTCGCCATTGCAGCGACTTCAGCAGCGAAGTCGTCTTCGCGTTTCTGCAAGCCTTCACCTTTTTCGAAACGAACATAGTCGACCAGCGCCATTTCGCCGCCGGCATTTTTCGCTTCAGCAGCGATGTACTGCGCAACGTTCATGCTGCTGTCTTTCACGAATTCCTGGTTCAGCAGGCAGTTCTCTTTGAAGAACTTGCCGATGCGGCCGTCAACCATTTTTTCGATGATGTTAGCAGGTTTGGAAGCGTTTTTGGGATCCGCCTGGATCTGCGCAGCAATGATCTCTTTCTCTTTCGCCACGTCCTCAGCAGGAACGGTAGCTTCGGAGAGGTAAGGAGCGTTCAGAGCCGCGATCTGCATCGCAACGTCTTTGCCGCAAGCTTTCAGAGCATCAGCGCCGGAAGCAGCAGCGTCAGCCTCGAATTTCACGAGAACGCCGATGCGGCCTTCGCCGTGGACATACGCCACAACGTCGCCCTCATAGCGCACAAAGCGGCGCACGGAGAGGTTCTCGCCGATAACGAGAACTTTTTCCTGCAGAGCTTCAGCAACGTTTTTGCCGTCGCCGTAGGGCATTTCGAGCAGAGCCGCAACGTCTGCCGGGTTGTTATCAGCGATAACAGCAGCAACAGCACGCACGAACTCCTGGAATTTTTCACTCTTGGCAGCAAAGTCGGTCTCCGCGTTCACTTCGACCACAACGCCGACCTTTTTCGCGTCATCAACATACGCAAACACAGCGCCTTCAGCAGCGATGCGGCTGGCTTTTTTCGCAGCAGCAGCAAGGCCCTTCTCGCGAAGGATGTCAATTGCTTTTTCCATATCACCGTCGGTTTCGGTGAGCGCTTTTTTACATTCCATCATGCCAACGCCGGTTTTCTCACGCAGCGTTTTCACGTCATTTGCAGTAAATGCCATTTTATTCGTCCATCCTTTCAAGTATCTTCAAATACGGGTTTGATTACGCTTCGACAGCTTCTTCGACAGCTTCGGTCGCTTCAGCAGCGGTCGCTTCGCCCTGACGGCCTTCGATGATCGCATCAGCCATGGTAGCAGCGATCAGTTTGACAGCGCGGATAGCGTCGTCGTTGCCGGGGATGACATAATCAACATCGTCGGGATCGCAGTTGGTGTCAACGATAGCGATAACCGGGATGCCCAATTTCTTCGCTTCGGAAACAGCGATCTTCTCTTTACGGGGATCCACGATGAACAAAGCGCCGGGCAGTTTGTTCATGTCCTGGATACCACCGAGGAATTTCTCGAGTTTTTCGATTTCGTGGTTGAGCTTCACAACTTCCTTCTTGGGCATCAGATCGAAGGTGCCGTCTTCAGCCATCGCTTTGAGCTGGTGCAGACGAGCTACACGGCTACGGATGGTGCGGAAGTTGGTGAGCATACCGCCCAGCCAACGAGCGTTTACAAAGTAAGCACCGGCGCGCTCTGCTTCTTCACGAACAGAATCCTGCGCCTGTTTCTTGGTGCCGACAAACAGAACCGTTTTGCCCTCTGCGGACAGTTCACGAATGAACATGTAAGCTTCTTCGAGCTTACGGACGGTTTTCTGCAGGTCGATGATGTAGATACCGTTGCGCTCCGTAAAGATGTAGGGAGCCATTTTGGGGTTCCAGCGGCGGGTCTGGTGACCGAAGTGGACACCGGCTTCGAGCAGCTGTTTCATGGATACGACTGACATAATGTTTTTCCTCCTTGGTTTTTCCTCCGCAGCATTTTTGGATCACCGCCCGACACTTTCGGGTTCGGCACCGATCAAAAAATGTGTACCTGCGTGCGTTATGCCGACATAGTATACCACAGCATTTCCCAAAATGCAAGTATTTTTTTGCACTTTTTATCCAAATAATCCGCCCAGAATATTCGAGCCGTTTTTACGGGTACAGTTGCACACGGCAGGGGTCGGTCGGTTTACCAGCACCGTTTCCTCCCCGATGACCTCAATTTCGCGCCAGCCGATGACAATATCGTCGCACCGCCCAAGCAAACCAAACAGTTTTCCCCTGCCGTGCACCACGATTGCCACCAACTCCGCCGTGCAGGTGTCCACCTCGACGTCATCCACACAACCAAGCCGCTGACCCTCGCACACGTTGATAACCTCTTTGTTGTGCATGTCCGTAATTCTGCAAATCATATATATCACCCTTTCCGATAATATATACGCAAACAACGGCAGGTGCATGCCTGCCGTTTTCAATCGGATGTAAACAAAAATCCCCACCAAACGGTGGGGATTTCGGCTATGTATATTCGACTATGCAAACTGATCGATAGCAAAAGATCGCATTACATCAGTTTCAGATACAACGCTTTGATTTCTTCTACGCTGGTATCGCGGGGATTGCCGGGACGGCAAGCGTCGTCAAAAGCGGACTGCGACAGGAAGTCGATATCCTCGGGTTTGACGATCTCTTTGAGGTCGGTGGGGATGCCCACGTCGATAGACAGCTGTTTCACAGCATCGATAGCGGCTTTGCGCGCCTCATCCAAGGTCATAGCGTCCACGCCGTTCACGCCCATCGCTTTGGCGATTTCGCGATATTTCTCACCGGTAGCAGGAGCGTTATACTCCATTACAGTGGGAAGAATGATAGCGTTTGCCACACCGTGGGGAGTGTCATACAACGCACCCAAGGGATGCGCCATAGAGTGGACAATACCCAGACCGACGTCGGAGAAGTCCATGCGGGCTACGTACTGACGCAGAGCCATACCTTCCCGGCCCACATCAGTGTTGTTCACAGCACCGCGCAGGCTTCTGGCAATGATCTCGATCGCTTTGATATGGAACATATCGCTCAGTTCCCAAGCGCCTTTGGTGATGTAACCCTCGATCGCATGGGTCAGAGCATCCATACCGGTAGCAGCGGTGAGACCTTTGGGCATCGTTGCCATCATGTCGGGGTCGACAACAGCGACAACAGGAATATCATGAACGTCTACGCACACCATTTTGCGGTTGTTCTCCACGTCGGTGATAACGTAGTTGATGGTTACCTCTGCGGCGGTGCCGGCAGTGGTAGGAACAGCGATAATGGGAGTGCAGGGTTTCTTGGTGGGTGCTACGCCTTCCAAAGAACGCACGTCGGCAAACTCGGGATTCTCGATAATGATGCCGATTGCTTTGGCAGTATCCATGGAGGACCCGCCGCCGATAGCAACGATGCAGTCTGCACCGCTGGCTTTGAACGCCGCCACACCGTTCTGCACGTTTTCGATGGTGGGATTAGGTTTGATATCGCTGTAAACCTCATAAGCGATAGCCGCACCATCCAGAATGTCGGTTACCTTCTTGGTTACGCCGAATTTGATCAGATCGGGGTCGGAGCACACGAATGCTTTTTTGAAAGCGCGTGCCTGAATTTCGGTTGCGATCGCCTGAATCGCACCTTTGCCGTGATAGC
>JAZRQN010000096.1:0-9072 GCA_045649855.1 Acutalibacteraceae bacterium
TATGGTGCGTCTGATCAAAAAGGAATTGTTTGACGCGGAATAAACATATACAAAAAGAAAAAAGACCATCCCGATTGGGATGGTCTTTTGATTGGCGGAGAAGGAGGGACTTACCTTTTCCCGCCCTCTTGCGGTGCCCGACTCTGTCTGCAGCGGTGAAACCGCTTTGCCAATCGTCGACCGCTACGCCAACCCTTTCTCCCTGTATCCGCCACAGGCGGCGGTCGAAAGCGTTGCCCGCGCCTGCGGCGCTCGGGTTCATGCACTTTCTACAAAACAAAAGACCATCCCGATTGGGATGGTCTTTTGATTGGCGGAGAAGGAGGGACTTGAACCCTCGCGCCGGTTACCCGACCTACGCCCTTAGCAGGGGCGCCTCGTCACCAACTTGAGTACTTCTCCGTATATAACAAAAACAGGTGCAGTGATCAGCTGTTTTGTCTATTCTGTTTTTTAGAAAGATGGGGGAGAGAGTGGGATTCGAACCCACGGCTCCTTTCAGAGTCACTGGTTTTCAAGACCAGCTCCTTAAACCGCTCGGACATCTCTCCGGATAGGCAACGGCAATATATTAGCACGCTTTTATATGTTTGTCAAGATAAGGTTTGGAAAAAATAAAATTATTTTGCTTTTTCCTCTTGACTTTTGACATTCTTTTCATTATAATGACTAAGCGCTTAAAAAACGACACGGAGAGATGGCTGAGCTGGCCTAAGGCGCACGATTGGAAATCGTGTAACGGTTAACCCCGTTCGAGGGTTCGAATCCCTCTCTCTCCGCCAAACAAAAAGACACCCAATCGGGTGTCTTTTTTGTGTTTACAGCACCGTTTTCACGTTTGTACATCGTGCGGTTGATTGCGCGTGTTGTTTTACTATTTTTTCAAGCGCCGTATCTTTTTGTGATTTGTGGTATACTAATCACAGAGGTGATACCGTGTATTTTGAAGAATTGACAGTGGGGCAGTCGGTGAAAACCGCGCCCGTTACCATCCGAAAAGAAAAAATGATGGCGTTTGCCCGTGAGTATGACCCCATCCCGTTGCATACCGATGAGGTGTATGCCAAAACCACTCCGTTTGGCGATTTGATCGCGCCTGGCGTGATGTCCTTTATGTCGGTGTGGGCGAAATACTTGGAAGAGGATTTCATCGGTCGTGAATTGATCGCAGGATTGTCCACCAAGATCGAATGGTTAAAACCCGTATACGCGAACGACGAGCTGACAGGAGAGGTAACCATTACCGATCTTATCAAACGAAATTCCAAAAACGGACTTGCGTTGATTTCGGTGAAGGTGTATAATCAACACGGAGATTTGGTGCTGAAAGACGTTACCGAAGCGGTGGTTAAGTGCAAACCTTGTGAAGGGTAATTGGTCGGGGTGAGCGTATGAAACGAAAATTATTACGATTGATACCGTATATCCTCTGCTTGGCGGTCGCGTTTTATGCGCTGCCGCCGCTTTCGGGCGATAAGAGCGTTGTGATTGCCGTGCTGGTATTGGCAGCACCTCTGCTTGCCTGCTTGTGTGCGGTTGTGTACGGCATCCGCGAAGGATTTGACGGACTGTTGCCGCTTGCCGCCGCGTTGCTGTTTGCCCCTACGATATTCCTGTATTATAATGCTCCCGCGTGGGTATACATCCCCATCTACACAGCGGTCGTGCTGTTAGGTAACGGCATCGGCAGGGTGTTTCATAAAAAATGATACATATTGAAAAACACGGACAGAAGGCTGTCCGTGTTTTTTTTACTCTGCAAAATACCGTCTGCGGAAACTCTTGCGATACGCACCGGGGGTGCTGCCTGTTTTTGCTTTGAACACCTTGCTGAAATACTGCTGGTTGGCAAACCCTGTTTGTTCGGCAACCAGCGCAATGGGGATATCACTGCTCCACAGCAGTTTCTTTGCCGCAGCAACCCGAATATCGGTGAGATGCTCGTGAGGGGTTACGCCGCACGTTTTGGTGAAGATGGTATGGAAATATGTGGCGCTCAAATTGACCGCCGCGCAAATATCCGACAGGGACAAGGGGGAGGCGTAGTGCTGTTCCATAAATCGTTTGGCGATGCTGACTACGTCGGTATCTCCACTCGTTCCCGACACGGCATCTTGCAACACCGTATCGATGAGTTCACTCACCTTGGCGCAAAGCAGGAGTTTGCTCGCTTTTGCTTCTTTGATTGAAATGACCTCTTCAAACAATGCACGCAGACGTTTCGGGTTGGTCGCTTTGAAATAGCTCGGCGCGGCATCCAGCAAATTTTCCAGTTCCCCGTCCACTCCCAACTTTAAAAACATGGTGTTAAACGGCAACTGGCTGTGTCGTTTTTGTCCGGGTCGCGCAATCTGGATGTGGTCCGCACGAATCGGAAACGCCTCGCCGTCGCAATAGGTGAAACCTGCATCGGTGAGATAATATTCGATTTCATACCGTCCGCACCGCCGCTCAGGGGAAACGGTCATATTCGAAAATTCACTGCCGTCAAAGCAACCGCAGTTCAATCCGTAATACATGCCAAACAAACTCATATTTTCGCCTCGCAGTAAGATTTTATAAAAACAAAGTAGATTTTTATCTATAAAACAGCCTTTTCATACGATATACTAACATAAAATAATACAAACGTAAAGGGGATTTATATGGAAAAGGTTATTGCGAGAGTCGAAAAACTGTCTTTGCCCACCTACGCGGAACCCGCACCGCAAGAACTGCCGATGTTTGCGGAAAACCGTGTGCATCAGCGCACCAGCGGCAACCCTTATCCCAATAAAGTGGTGATGGAGGTGGACCGTGTCCACCGCGAAGAAAAAGAATATACCGTTGTCCGTTTGGAAAACGAATACATCCAAGTGCTCATTCTGCCCGAGATCGGCGGCAGAGTGTACGCCGCGAAAGATAAGACTACGGGATATGATTTCTTTTATAAACAGCACGTCATCAAACCTGCGCTCATCGGTGCGCTGGGCTCTTGGGTGTCGGGCGGTGTGGAATTCAACTGGCCGTTCCACCACAGAGCGAGCGGTTATATGCCGTGCGATTTTGCCTTGGAAGAACTGGAGGACGGCACTGCTGTCTGCCACCTGTCCGAGCACGACCCCATCGACCGTATGAAAGGTATGGTCAGCATCGTTCTGAAACCGGGAGAGGCGCGTTTTGAGACCCGTATGCGTCTGTATAACCGCACCGATCTGCGACATTCGTTCTTGTGGTGGGAGAATGCCGCCGTTCCTGTCAACGAGCAGTATCAGATCTTTTTCCCGAAAGACGTTTCGTATGTCAACTTCCACTATCTCAAATCCCGTTGCACCTATCCCGTAGCAGGCAACTGCGTATATAACGGCATCACGATGAAAGAAGCGCGCGACATCTCGATGCATAAAAACACCACCGCCGCGACTTCGTATTTTTGCAGTGCCTCCGACTTTGATTTCTTCGGCGGCTATGACCACGGCAAGGAATGCGGTGTGGTACATATCGGCGACCACCACATAACGCCCGGCAAGAAAATGTTTACCTGGGGCTACTGCCAGTTGGCGCAGTCCTGGGAAAAAGCGCTCACCGATACCGACGGTCAGTATGCCGAATTGATGGCAGGTTCCTATTCGGACAACCAGCCGAACTTTGCCTGGCTGGAACCGTATGAAACCAAAGAGTTTTCGCAACATTGGTATCCCATTCAGAAAATCGGCATCCCCACCTTTGCCAACCTGGACGGTGCGATTGCGGTGGAGGGGGATACCTTGCGCGTGCAGATGACCCGTGCGTTCAAAAATGCCACCATCCGCGTGCGAAACGGTGCAAACACCGTGTTCGAAACCACTTGCGATTTGGAGCCTGCCGTTTGTTATACGTTTGAAGTGGCAAAAATGCCGTTCCCTGCCAACATCCGCGTGGTTGCGGACGGGAAGGCAGTGCTGGATTATACCAATAAAACCTTTGACGAATACGTGATGCCCGATCCCATCACTGATACCCCTGCTGCTTGCGCTTTGAAAACAGCGGACGATCTGTATCTCGCCGGTGTGCATTTGGATCAGTACAGAGATCCTGCGATCAAAGCGGACGTGTACTTCCGTGCGGCGCTGGAGAAAAATCCCGAACACGTACCGTCGCTGATTGCGTTGGCACGTTACGAATATGCACGCTTTGACTTTGATACTGCGCTGTCACTCATCAACCGTGCGGTAGCAAAACTCTCCACCTACAACACGCGCTTTGAGAGCGGTGAAGCGTACTACGTGCAAGGTCAGATCCTGGAAGCGATGGGGGATGACAAGTGCGCATACGATGCGTACCGCAAAGCCGCTTGGGCGCAGGATGTGATCGCGAAAGCGATGACCAGAGCTGCCATGTTGCAGTTGAAAAAAGGCGATTTGGACAAGGCAATCAGCGATGCGGATACCGCACTCGCGTATGCCGGCAAAAACGGTCTTGCCGCTTGTGTGAAAGCAATCGCTTTGATAGCAAATGGGGATAGAGAGGATGCTCGCGCGGTGCTGAACGGCGTTCTCGCCGCCGATCCGCTCGATCGTATGGCGGCATATCTGCTCGGCAAAGAGGACTTTTATGAGGGCCTTGCCAGCAGTGCGTCGCAGACCTGTATGGATATCGCGTGCGATTTCTTGGATATGGGTCAGACCGCACTCGCCAAAGACATTCTCTGCGGTGTTGCGGAGAATTGCGACGGTGAGAGAACCGCGATCCTCTATTATATGCTCGCCTATCTCGGCGAAGAAGCAGCACTCGAAGTCGCGCAGATCGCGCCTGTCGGTTTCACCTTCCCGTTCCGTTTGTATGAGAAGAAAGCGCTCGAAGCGGCAGGGGATGAGAAAGCCAACCTGTTGCTTGGTTGTCTTCTGTATGCTAAACAGCACTACGCCGCCGCGACCAAGCTGTGGGAGGGCTGTGATGACTATATGGCGAAACGCAACCTTGCTGTCAGCTACTTCAGCCATATGAACAGACAGACGGAAGCACTGCCGCTGATGAAAGCGGTACTTGCCGACCGTCCCGATGACGAGGAATTGTTGTATGAAACCATCACGTTGATGGATAAATTGCGTGTGGATCCGGCCGAGAAGATCGCGCTCATTTTGGCGCACAAATTTACTCGCGATGACATCATCACCGAACTCGCCAAAGCCTACAACCAAAATATGCAACCCGACCAAGCACTGAAAGTGCTCGGCGGACACACCTTTGTGCCGTGCGAGGGCGGTGAACACGCGATTGCTGACCAGTTTATCGTTGCACATCTCATTTTGGGTCTGCGCGAAATGGAAAAAGGCGATTACAAAGCGGCACTCGAACTGTTTGTGAAAGGGCAGACTCTGCCGGATAACCTCGGCGCAGGCATCTGGAACCATTGCAAACTCATTCCGCTGCGCTATCAGGCGGCTCGTTGCTTGGAATTGCTCGGCGATAAAGCGGCAGCGGAGGATATTTACACCTATATTGCGGATACCGAAATTGAGTATTTCAGCAATATGCATTTGAAAGAACTGCCGTTCTATCAGGTGTGCAGCATGCGCCGCATCGGTCAGGATATTCGTGCACAGCAGACCGCCATTCACTATCGCCGCGAATGGGATAAGATCCCGACCGTCACTGATAGCGGTTACTTCGGCACTACCCCGTTCTTTATTCCGTTTATGGATGAGCCTGCCCGCTTGCGCAAAGCGCAGCATTTGTACCTCTCGGGTATGATGTTGGCGGCGATGGGTGAGAGCGAGGAGGCTTCCGCTCGTGTGGCAGAGAGTGCCGCTCTTAACAACGATAATATGTTTGCGGTGGTGTATGCCACCCTCGGTATTACCGAATAAAGAAAAAACGCCGATGCATCTGCATCGGCGTTTTTGTTTGTTTGATTATTCTTTGTAGCCCAGCGTGCCGTTGTTGGCGGCGGTGAGATACGCGTTGATGAAGCCGTCCAGTTCGCCGTCCATCACCGCTTGGATGTTACCCATCTCATAGCCGGTACGGTGGTCTTTCGCCAACGTGTACGGCATAAAGACGTAAGAACGAATCTGACTGCCCCAGGCAATCTGTGCCTGCGCACCTTTGATATCTTCGATACGATCGAGGTGTTCACGCTCTTTGATTTCCACCAATTTGGAACGGAGCATATCCATCGCCTTGTCGCGGTTCTGGAACTGACTGCGTTCGTTCTGACACGCCACCACGATACCGGTGGGAATGTGGGTCAAGCGCACGGCGGAAGAGGTTTTATTGATATGCTGACCGCCTGCACCGGAGGAACGGAACACGTCCATTTTGATGTCCTCGGGACGAATGTCGATCTGCACCGAGTTGTCCAGTTCGGGGATAACTTCCACAGCGGAGAACGAGGTGTGGCGTCTGCCGGAAGCATCGAAGGGGGAAACGCGCACGAGACGGTGCACGCCTGCTTCGCTCTTCAGATAGCCGTAAGCGTTCTCGCCGATGATTTCAATGGATGCACTCTTAAGACCGGCATCGTCGCCGTCCAGGTAATCCAGGATTTTATATTGGAAACCGTGCGCTTCCGCCCAGTGGGTGTACATGCGATACAGCATTTCCGCCCAGTCCTGTGCCTCGGTGCCGCCTGCACCTGCGTGGAAGGTCATAATGGCGTTTTTACTATCATATTCGCCCGAAAGCAGGGTGGACAAACGCTGTTTCTCCATCGATTTTTCGATGGAATCCACCGCCTGCGTACACTCGTCCAAAAGCGACAGATCTTCCGCTTCGTCAGCGAGTTCGATCAGCGTGAGCGCATCTTCGTGGTCAGTGAGCAGTTGCTTGTAAGCATCGATCTTAGCCTTAATACCGGCGGTACGCTGGCTGATCTTCTGTGCTTCTTCCATATTATCCCAAAAACCGGGGGCTGCCGCTTTGGCATCCAGCTCGTCCGCTTCGCGTTCAAGCTGTGCGAGGCCGATAGCGCCTTCCAGTTCTTTGATGCCGGGCAACAAGTTCTCCAGTTTCAGTCGCAGTTCTTCAAATTGCAGCATAATCTAATACACCCTTTCATTACCGCACTATTATACAGAAAGTATCCCGACTTGTAAAGGGGAAAATGCGGACGAACGGAAATTTTTTCAAATTTTATATAGAAATTATGCGTTTTCACTTGACGGACAGGTTCTGGGGTGCTATACTAATCCACGCATGCGCACAAGTGCGTGCTATCCTTGCTTTGTTCAGGAGAACAAGGCCATTAGTCCGTAAGGAGGTGCAACATTATGCCTACAGTCAAAGGTTCCTATGAGGCGGTCCTCATTTTCTCCACCACTTTGGGGGAGGAAGGCGTTGCAGAAATCAAGGAGAAATTCCGCTCCCTGATTGAGCAGAACGCGGAGATCGGTGAAGTGGACGATTGGGGTACTCGTAAGCTGGCTTATCTCATCAACGATGAGGCGGAAGGCTGCTACGTTCTGTACAACTTCGTGTCTGCTCCTGAATTCCCGGCGGAACTCGAGCGCGTCGCTAAAATTACCGACGGCGTTCTCCGCATCATGACCATCCGCAAAGAAGCATAAGGAGGATTTTAGAGATGAATGTTATTTGTCTGTTGGGTAGGCTCACGGCTGATCCCGAACTGAAGTCCACCCAAAACGGCGTCGCTGTAACCAGTTTTTGCATTGCGGTCGACCGCGCATACCAGCCCAAGGGCCAGGAGCGTCAGACCGATTTCATCAACTGCGTAGCGTGGCGCAACACCGCGGAGTTCATTACGCGCTTCTTCCGTAAGGGTCAGCGCATCGCCCTGCAGGGTTCTCTGCAGAGCCGCAACTACCAAGATCGCGACGGAAACAAACGTACCGCTTATGAAGTGGTAGTTGACAATGCTTCCTTCGTGGACCCCAAGAGCAGCAATGATTCTGCTGCCCCCCGTTATGATTCTCAGGTGCCGCAGTACACCGAAGCTCAGCCTGCTTTCTCCAACGAGAAGAGCGGTGATTTCGAAGAAATCCTGGGCGACGACGATCTGCCGTTCTAATTGAGACGTACTGATTATTGAGAAAAGGAGGCCTTCCCATGGCTGAAAAGTTTGAAAGAAGCGAGCGCCCCATGCACGGTCCTCGCAAAGGCCGTCGTAAGGTTTGCCAGTTCTGCGTGGACAGAGTCGAATTCATCGACTATAAAGATATCGCTCGCCTGCGTCGTTTTATGTCCGAGCGTGCGAAGATCCTGCCCCGCCGTGTAACCGGCACTTGCGCGCGCCATCAGCGCGACCTGACCACCGCTATCAAGCGTGCTCGTCAGATTGCTCTGCTGCCGTTCATCAGCGACTAATTGAACATTTATATGCCTCTCCGTTCGGAGAGGCATATTTTTTGTCAAAGAATGTTAATTTTCTCACAATAACCCCTTGCACAATCCAAAAAAATTGCGTATAATAGTTATGTTTGGGAACCTTAAAATACGAAAGGAGAATATTCCATGAACTATTCCCATGAAGTAGAAAACATGTGTGTAGTCAAAAGGGGCCCGCATCACGGTCCCGCACCCATCCCGGAAGAGGGCAAATGGGTAAAAGCCTACAACGTAAACGACATCTCCGGTCTGACCCACGGTATCGGCTGGTGTGCTCCTCAGCAGGGCACCTGCAAGCTGACTCTCAATGTCAAAAACGGCATTGTTGAAGAAGCTTTGGTCGAAACCATCGGCTGCTCCGGTATGACCCACTCCGCTGCTATGGCGGCAGAGATCCTGCCCGGCAAGACCCTGCAGGAATGCCTCAACACCGACCTCGTTTGCGACGCTATCAACGTTGCTATGCGCGAACTGTATCTGCAGATCGTGTACGGCCGTACCCAGTCCGCTTTCTCCGAAGACGGTCTGTCCATCGGTGCAGGTCTGGAAGACCTCGGTAAAGGTCTCCGTTCTCAGGTTGGTACCATGTACTCCACCAACGCCAAAGGCGTTCGCTATCTCGAGATGGCGGAAGGTTATGTTACCAAGATCGCCCTCGACGAAGAAGGCGAAGTCATCGGCTATCAGTTCGTGAAACTGGGCAAAATGCTGGAAGACATCCGTCACGGCGCAGAGCCCAACGAAGCTTACAAAAACAATATCGGCCAG
>JAZRQN010000097.1:0-24016 GCA_045649855.1 Acutalibacteraceae bacterium
ACGAAACAGAATACTGGCTGGAACTGTTTGTGAAATCCGATATTCTGAATAGAGAAACGGCGGTTGATCTTTATAATCAATGCGGTACGATTCGCCGTATCTTAATTGCCTCCATTAACACCGCAAAGGAGAATGCAAAATAGTTCAAAAGCAAAACTCGTAGAACTTCATCGAATCCCCAACCGCCTCTTTCGTGATATTTACAGTTTGCGGGAGGGCACGGAGACCCTCCCCTACAAACCCCACTGCAAATGATCGTAAAAACACAAAGCAAGGATGCACCACTGGATGTATCCTCGCTCTTTTTATACAATTTCTTCTGTTTTCTATTCTTTGATACCTAACAGATAATCGGCTGACACCTTGAAAAAACGACAAAACGCAACAATATCTTCAATGCTCGGCTCATACTTGCCGCATTCAATGTAAGAGATTTTCCGCTGGGTCATCCCCAACTCTTTTCCCAACTGTGTCTGGTTCAGGTCTGCATCTTCTCGCAGATTGCGCACACGTTCACCGAAAGTCAGCGTCATTTCTCTCACCTCGCCACTATTATATGGTAGACGTAAACTTTCTATTGACAAATAGACGTAAACTGTCTATAATGTGAATCGGAAGAATTTGTTGCGCTGCACCGTTTTTGCCGCTGCACCACGCCACCGTTGGCAAAGAAACGGGACGGAGCGGGTCAACAGTTGCCCGATACATTAAAATGAACGGCATACCGCAACCGATTAAGGTTGTGGTACAATACACACGCAAGGAAGGATGATTTGAAGTGAAAAAAACGTTGAACATTTTTGAGTTACTGATTCAAATTGGCGGGATAGTTCTTTTATGGGTAGATGGTATGTATCTCGCATTGGAATCTACAAAAAATTATATGGATGTAGAACCAAACATTCCAATCAGCTTTATGGATGCGGCAGATGGCACGCCCCTTGGGCTGTTTCTCATCGCGCTGTTTGCGTTAAATGCTGTTCTTTGCTTAATTTCCGTTTTTAACAGCAACGACAAACGTGATGGCGTACTTCATTGTATTCTGCCGGTAATCAACCTTGTTGTCTTTATTATTTTATCTATTGCAAACGACAAGGTGAAAGTCGATAATGATGCTATTTTTAGACAACCAATAGTGGTTGTACAAGTGTCTACTATGTTCACAGTAATGATTTTTGTGTTGTTTGCAATAGCGGTGATTGCGTTTGCAAAACGTTCTCGAACGGTTGTACCTGCACAAGAAGAAAACCCCGTTACCGTTAATAATATCCAAGAAGTCAGTACCGCTGATGAATTAGCCAAATATAAAAAATTGCTCGATGAAAAGATTATCACCCAAGAAGAATTTGACGCAAAGAAAAAGCAGTTATTAGGTTTATAATTTACAAGTGAAAGGGAGCGGCTTTGCACCGCTCCCTTTCCTTTTATATATTCCCCACCTTGCTTTTTCCATTTATAAAAGGTATAATAAAGGAAATGAACAGAAGGGCGGTGTTGCCGTGTGGTCGGTGCTTGTATTTGCGGTGCAATAGCCGTTGCCTGCTTTGTACTCAGTTGTCTGCAGTTCCTTCAAAAAGGCTATTTGTTCAACAACGCCTACATCTACGCATCCCGGCAAGAACGGGAAACGATGGACAAAACACCGCATTATCGGCAATCGGGCGTCGTCTTTGCGCTGATCGGCGGCATCTTCACCGTCAACGCAATCGATTGCATCGCGCAAACCGATTGGCTGTTTTTGGTGTCAATCGCACTCGTGATCGTGGCGCTGACATACGCCGTGCTGTCATCCGTCATCATTGAAAAACGAAAAAAATAACACAAGCAAACGTGCGCGCTGTCTGACGATAGCGCGCACGTTTTTGTGCCTTCATAAATTCCCTCTTGACAAACCCATATTCTTTTTGTATCATTGTATTAGTCAAGTAATACAATGCAAAGGGGTGAGAAGATTGACACTGTCGGTTGAGAACGCAGCGCCTATATACATACAGCTTGTGCAGCAAATCAAAGAGGCTATCATCTCGGGGGATTTGCAACCGGGCGAACGGTTGCCCTCGGTGCGAGATCTCGCATTGCAAAACAAGGTCAATCCGAACACCATGCAAAAAGCACTTCTCGAGTTGGAAACGACGGGGCTCATTTACACCGAGCGCACCAACGGCAAGTTCGTTACCACCGACAAGGTGCGCATCGAACAGGAACGCGCGGCGTTTGCCGCGGCTGTATCCGCGCAATACCGCGCACAGATGGCGCGTATCGGTTTTGGGCCCGCTGACATACTCACCTACCTCACGAAAGGAGAAAACAAATGAATATACTCGAATGTGTACACTTGAGCAAACGCTTCGGTGATAAAACTGTACTGGATGATGTAAACCTTGTGATCCCGCAAGGCAAGATCGTCGGTCTGCTCGGCAAAAACGGTGTTGGCAAATCCACCTTGATCAAACTGATCAACGATCTGCTTACCCCTACCACAGGTGAAATCTTGGTGGACGGAAAGCCGATCGGCGTGGAAACCAAGCGCCTGATTTCCTATCTGCCCGAGCGCACCGCTCTGGACAAGAGCAAAACCGTGGAAAAGGTCATCCGCTTTTTTGCGGATTTCTATGAGGATTTCAACATTGAAAAAGCGGAACATCTGCTGTCGGTGTTGAATCTGGACAAAAAGCAGAAACTCGGCAAGATGAGCAAAGGTATGCAGGAAAAGGTGCAACTGGTGCTCGCGATGAGCCGTGAGGCGAAACTGTATATTCTGGACGAACCGCTGGGCGGTGTGGACCCTGCCACCAGAGACTACATTCTGGACACCATCCTCGCCAACTTTGCGGACGGTGCTTCGGTTATCATTTCCACCCACCTCATCAGCGATATCGAGCGCATTCTCGATACGGTCATCTTCCTGGACAACGGGCAGGTACAACTGATCGGCGGCGCAGACGAACTGCGCGAACAGGAAGATTGCTCCATTGACGAATTGTTCAGGAGGATGTTCAAATGCTGAAAAAATTACTCAAATACGACATGCAGGATGTCTTGCCGTATATCACGATCTTTTATACCTTGGCAATCGTGTTTGCCGTACTCACCCGTGTATTCCTCAGTTTCGAAAATTCGATTTTTCTGAACGTCATGGGGCGCATCTGCAGCGGCACCACCATCGCTATGTTGTTCAACATCCTCATCAACACGCTGATGCGTTCGTGGGTGAGATTCAAACGCAACCTGTACGGCGATGAGTCGTATATCACCCACACCCTGCCGGTTACCAAACACGCCATTTACCTCTCCAAATTCCTCACCGCGATCCTGGCGTTGGTGATTGGCGTTGCCGCAAGCCTGCTGGCACTGTTTATCGCCTACTATTCGGAAGAGAATTTCCAAATCCTCAAAAGTTTCTTCACCGCCACCTCCGCCGCATTCGGCGACGGCTTTGGTATCACCCTGACCGCGCTCATCGTGGTAATGTTCCTGGAATTTTTAAGCGGACTGCAATGCGGATTTATCGGCACTATCCTCGGCCACAGAATGCGTGGCGGCAAAACGGGATTTTCGGTGTTGTTCGGCTTTGTTATGTATGGCGTTACTCAAGCGGCGGCTATGTTGTTGCTGTTTTTGTACGCACTGCTGGACAGCGACGTGATGCTGATTTTCAACTCGGGCGATATGGCGCAAATTACCCCCTCCGCCACGCAAGCATTGCTCGTCTCCTCCTCGATTGCATACACGGCGGTCATCACGGTTGTGTATATTGTCAGTGTCAAACTGTTCAAACAAGGTGTCAACGTGGATTAACAAAAAAAAGAACCAATAACGGAGCGCTCACGTAGGGATAATTCGCCTAAAATACTGAATTTTTGCGGTATAATGCGTTAAAAAGCCGCGGTACGCGTCAGCGTTACCGCGGCTTTTTGCCTTTTCTACCATCCAAAATTCTTGTATTTTAGGTGTCTTGCAGTTTTGTAGCCGAAATATTTTGTTCGTTCTCAAAGTTGCCAAACCGTAATAATACTGTATGTCTTATAAGGTTTGGCAACAAAGAGGCGGAGAAAATATCGGCGAAAAACCGATTTCTCCCTATGTGAACGCTCCGAAGCATTGGTTCTTTTTTTTATATTCAAGAATTACGCTTTCTTTTCTTTGGTCGCCATTTTAATGACAAACAGCACCGCAACCATCAGAACCGCCATGACAGGCAGTACGATGTACCACGCCTGCACGAAACCTGCCATCACGTAGCCGACAAAGGACACAGCCGCCACGGTGAGCGAATACGGCAACTGGGTGGACACGTGGTTGACGTGTTCGCACTGTGCACCGGCAGAGGACATGATGGTGGTATCCGAAATGGGCGAGCAATGGTCGCCGCACACAGAACCTGCAAGGCAAGCGGACATACCGATGATCATCAGTTCGCCGGCAGGGAATACCGACAGAACGATCGGGATGAGGATGCCGAACGTACCCCAGGAAGTACCGGTCGCAAAGGAGATGCCGCAAGCCACCAGGAAGATGATTGCAGGCAGGAAGCTACGCAGACCATCCGCATTGGCAAGCGCGGCATCCACGAATGCATCCGAGCCGAGCAGACCGGTCATATTCTTCAGAGCGGTCGCCATGGTCAGAATCAGGATAGCGGGTACCATCGCGATAAAGCCTTTCGGAATGCAGGACATTGCTTCTTTGAAGGACACCAGACGGCGGCACATCATATAGATAATCGCAAACACCAATACCACGATGCCTGCCAGCGGCAAACCTACAGTCGCATCGGTATCACCGAATGCACCCACGAAGTTGTGCGCATTGTCGCCGCCGAAGTAACCGCCGACGTAAATGAGCGCAAACACCGAAACGGCAATCAGCACTACGATGGGCAAAACAAGGTCAATCACACGGCCTTTTTTGTTACCGGATTCCGCTTCTTCGCCACCGGTAACCGCACCGCCGAAGGTGAACAGATCATCGTTCTCCATCGCGTTGCGCTCGTGCTTCTTCATCGGGCCGTAATCGAATTTCATCAACACGATCGCAATGATGAACACGAAGGTGAGCAGAGAATAGAAGTTGTAGGGGATCGCTTTGATGAACAACGCCAAAGAGGAGATCTCTTCGCCGTTCGCACCGACAACACCTTTGGTGTATTCGGACACGGCAGCCGCCCAGGACGAGATGGGCGCGATCATACAAATGGGAGCGGCGGTAGCGTCAATCAGATAGGACAGTTTCGCGCGGGAAATGCGGTTGCTGTCGGTAACGGGACGCATCACGCTGCCCACCGTCAGACAGTTAAAGTAGTCATCGATAAAGATGAGCACGCCGAGAATAAAGGTGGCAATCTGCGCACCGATGCGGCTCTTGATATGTTCGCAGGCCCAACGGCCAAATGCGGCAGAGCCGCCTGCTTTGTTGATGAGCGCCACCAGCGCACCCAGGATCACCAGGAACGCAAAGATGCCTGCAGTGCCGGACACGGCAGCAATGACACCGTCATTGACCAGCGTATCCACCGCACCGACAACGTTGTAGTTGCTGGTGAACAACGCACCCACTACGATACCGACGAACAGCGAGCTGTACACCTCTTTGGTAACGAGTGCGAGCACGATGGCAACTACAGCAGGTGCCAAGGACGCAAAGGTGGCATAATAACGGCTTTCCGCCGCTACTTCACCCGTCGCACCGCAAGTTTCACAATCGGCAGGTTCCAGACCGCCGACACCTGCGCACACCGCACAGGCTTCCTCGTCAACTGCACCCGTGCCTTCGCAATCCACACAGGTATACGCACACGTATATCCCATGCCACCGCAGTCTGCGCAGTCTACTTTCGCCGCCGAACGGACGGTGAAAGAAACAGCCACCACAGCCACGAGCACCAGAGCAATGACGAGCGCATTGATAATGGTTCTCTTTTTCATAAACATCCTCCTCGTTATATTGTACATAAAAAATAGACCACAGCAAAGCGCTGTAGTCCACAAACATCTTTCGATCCTGCGATAGCGCTCCACAACCGTGACAGTATGCGACATATTCTGCCGCATCCCAACACATACCGTGCGGAAACACGCTATGCATTTCGGCGGTGCACCCTTTCCCGTTTGGCGTTTCCGCGCCTTGCAAACGGTACTCTTGTACCCCGCGCCTCTATCTTATATTAGAAATATACCTATTATTATACGTTTTGTCAATCTTTTTTCGAAAAAACGACGGTTTTCGGTTGCAAAACAGAAAAAAATGTGCTACAATCCAAATTCGAGAATGACTCTCAATTTGGAGGAACGTATGACCTATCATACCGCACAAAAGACCTATTTAACTGAATTTTTGCGTGCGCATCCCGAAAGAGCGTTCACGGTGGAGGAACTGGCGGCGCAGTTGCAGGGCGAACACGCCCCCGGTAAAAGCACGCTGTACCGTTTGTTGCCGCAACTGGTAGCGGACGGCACCGTCAAGCGGTTTACCAAAGAGGGCAGTCGCACCGCGATGTATCAGGCGGTGGCTTGTCGTCAGCAGGAGACCCATCTGCATCTCAAATGTACCGACTGCGGCAAACTGTTGCATCTGGACAACGATGCATCTACTCTGGTGTTGCGCAACGTGCTTCGCAACAGCCATTTTGCGATTGATGAAAAGGAAACGGTGCTGTTTGGCAAATGCGGCGTGTGTCGCAAAGGAGGCGGCGTATGAAACGCATCCTTTGTTTAGCAGTCGTACTATGCCTGTTGTGCGCGCTTAGCGGTTGCGGTGTCGCCGCAACCAATCCCAAAACCATATCTATCGTATGTTCGGTGTTTCCGCAATACGATTTTTTGCGCGAGATTACCAAAGGCGCTGACATAGAACTGACCTTGTTACTCCGTCCCGGTCAAGAAAGCCACGATTTCGACCCCTCGTCAGCAGATATTGCCGCCGTACACGCGTGCGATATGTTCGTGTATGTGGGCGGTGAATCGGATCACTGGATTAAAAAACTGTTGCAGTCGGTGGACACCGCCGATAAAACGGTGCTGACCTTGATGGATATGGTGCCCCCTATCTGCGCGGAGCATCATCACGAGGAACACGACCACGACCATACCGAAGAAACGTATGACGAGCACGTGTGGACCTCGCCCAAGAACGCGATCACCATCGTCGGCGAGTTGACCGACGCGCTGTGTGCGGCAGATCCGGAACAAGCAGACGTGTACCGCAAAAACGCAGCCGCATACACCGCGCAGTTGCAGGAACTGCACGCTGATTTCACCGCGCTGACCGATCACGCCGTGAGGAACACCATCGTGGTGGCGGATCGGTTTCCGCTGTTATATTTCACCACCCACTACGGTTTGAACCACCACGCCGCTTTCGCAGGATGTGCGGCATCGGTCGAACCTGCAGGTGCCGATCTGCAAGCGCTTATCGAAACGGTAAAGCGCGAACACATCCCTGTTGTGTTCCAAATGGAACTATCCGCAGGCAACGTTGCGGAAACCGTCCGCGAACAGACCGGTTGTGAGATCCACACCTTCTACGCCTGCCACAATCTGTCCAAACTCGACTTCTCAAACGGCGAAAGTTATCTTTCGCTGATGCGAAAAAATCTGATTACGTTGAAAGAGGCTTTATACTGATGCAACTCATTCATTGCGATACCGTATCCCTCGCATACGAGGGTAAAACGGTGGTGGAAAACCTGTCCTTTGAAGTGCGCGACGGCGATTATCTGTGTATCGTCGGCGAAAACGGGTCGGGAAAATCCACCTTGATGCGCGCACTGCTCGGACTCAAAAAACCGAGTAGTGGCAAAATCCACTTTCGAAACGGCATCCGACACGCCGATGTCGGCTATATGCCCCAGCAAACCGCCGTTACGGCAGACTTCCCTGCCACCGTTTGGGAAGTGGTGCGCTCGGGGTTGCGGGTGGGCGGTTTGCGCCCGTTTTTGAATGCGGCAGAACGCAAACGCCTGCAATACACCTTGCAACTGTTGGGGATTGAGCATATCGCTAATCGCGCATACCGTGAATTATCGGGCGGACAACAACAGCGCGTCCTGCTCGCCCGAGCGTTGTGCGCGACCGAAAAACTGCTGTTGCTGGACGAGCCTGTAACAGGTCTGGATCCGTCCATCACCGCAGAATTGTATGAGCAGATACAAACATTGCACCAAGACGGCATCACCGTGGTGATGATCTCGCACGACATCTCCGCCGCCGTCAAATACGCCACCCACATTCTGCACCTGCAAGCGGACGGTGCGTTTTTCGGTACTACCGAGCAATATCTGCAAAGTGATGCTGCCCGTCGGTTTCTGGAAGGAGGGCAAGCGTGATGCAAGAGGTTTTGTATGAACTCACCGCGTTTTTCAGTTGGGGTTTTGTGCAACGCGCGTTGATCGTCGGCGGTCTGGTTTCTCTGTGCGCCGCCCTGCTCGGCGTTACACTGGTGCTCAAACGCTATTCCATGATCGGCGACGGTCTGTCCCACGTCGGATTTGCGGCACTCGGTGTCGCCGCGGCGGTGGGCGCACTGGATATGCAGTTGTACGTTGCTATCCCCATCGTGATGCTCGCCGCATTTTTGCTGTTGCGGTTGAACGAAAGCAGTCGCATCAAAGGCGATGCCGCGATCGGTATGATTGCGACCGTGTCCCTTGCGATCGGGTACATCGTGTTGTATCGCTCGGGCACAAACGTGGATATTTCCAATTATATGTTTGGCAATATGTTTACCATCAGCAAATCGGATGCCACCCTCAGCGTGTGCCTGACCGTGGCGGTCATTCTGGTGTATCTGCTGTTCTATCACAAACTGTTCGCGGTTACCTTTGACGAATCGTTTGCAAAAGCAGGCGGTTTACCGGTATCGCTGTACAACACCATAATCGCCCTGCTCACCGCCGTTACGGTGGTACTGGGTATGCGTATGATGGGCACGCTGCTCATTTCCGCGTTGGTGGTGTTCCCTGCACTCACCGCTATGCGCGTGTGCAAAAGTTTCAAAGGGGTGGTGATCACCGCGGCTTGTCTGTCGGTGTCCTGCTTCTTTGTCGGTACTGTCTTTGCGCATTTTCTGAACTTCCCTGCAGGTTCTACCGTGGTAGCGACCGATTGTATCGCCTTTATCCTCTTTTCCATCATCGGCAAACTGAAATCCAAATAAAAAAGCGAAGATGATTCCATGGAATCATCTTCGCTTTTTTAGTATCATCAGAACCAGGACGAAATTGCCGTAATCACGGTGCAAGCCAGCACCAGAATGATGGGCAACATCGCACCCATCGCACCGCCGGACAATACAGCGGACACACAGATAATGCCGCCGAGCAATGCGCCGACCAGTTGCAGGATCATCGCGGTAATACCGCGACGGCGCAAACGCTTACAACCCGTAAGCAATCGCGAAATACCTTCCGCCGTGCCGTCTACTGCAGCACCTGCGGACTCGCGGTCTTCATCACGGTGGCGCAGGTGATCGTACAGTCTGCCTGCCGAAGCGGTGAGCAGATCCAGATAAAAATCATCCAGACGGAAACCTGCGCACAGGCTTTCCTCGGTAACGTTCGGGTCGCAAGAACGCACCAGCAACGAAACGTCCGCATCCTGCAGATCGTGCAGGGCGTTTTCCACGTCTTCATCGGTTGCGTAACTGATGACGAACATGGCGGACAGTTCCCCTGCCACCGACAGATACACCAGTTCTCTGCCGTCTTTCTTGTACTTGCGTTCATAATCGCCGGACGGCGTATCCACGCCGTGGTTTTCCAGCAGTTTGCGGTTGCCGACCAGCACGCGCCTGCCACCGACCCAACCGGAGAAGCCCATATCCTGTTCAAATACCAGGTTGTCTACCGCCTGCAGGATTTCGGTCTTTTGCTCAATAATACGCAAGAACAAACCGGCAAGCGGTCCTTCGGTACAGATCGCGACCGCGGCGGCATCCATAATGGCTTCGTCAATACGGGTCGAACCGAACGTGCGGATGCCGTGCAATACCACGCTGTCGTGTAAATACAGATCGGACACGTCCAACGCCACGCCGTGAATGTTGCCAAACCGCTCGGCGGCGGCAAATCCGCACAGCATATTGCCCTGCTCCAACTGCCGTTTGCATTCGCGGGACAGCGGAATGTTGAGCGCCAGCGATGCGGCAGGCAACAAAATGCAAACCAGCATGGTGAACAAGGTGAGCGCTTCCCAGAAACCGGTAACCAGCGCGCCATACAGCGTGCCTGCCACCACAGCCAATCCAAACGCCACGGGAATATAGCGTTTGAGCAATGTATCGTAGCGATCGTCCATATAGGAGTTCGCCAGGAAATCATCCAAGAATTTAACAGGGCGGAAATACGCCACGCGCGGCACACCTGTCGCCACGGCACGGCGACCGATCTCAATAGCGGTACGCTCATCCTGCACGATGGATGCGGCGACCTTGTCGCCTTCGGCGCCGACCAACGCAAAGTTGCGACGAATGCGCGCCACACGCAACAGTTTGCCGATACCGCAAAGGAACAGCACCAAACCGCCCAGCGCGGTCAACAGCGGTGCGTTGCCTGCTTCTACTTCCGAGAGGCGCAACCATTGCAACACGGTATGTATCCACACCACCGAGCCAACAACGGCAGGAACGGTCTCACCGTTGGGTTTCAAGCGGAACAACGCCACGAAACCGTCGCGCAACATCGGGAACAACAGTGCCATTGCGGCGGTGTAACCAATCAGATTGACCCACAAAAACACCGACGGTGTCGCAGTGGGCGCGCCGCCATTGGTGCGCACGCTGGCTTCACTCCACAACAGCAACAATTCTGCCGCCGCTACCAACCACAAACGGAATCTCATCGAACGGTGGCGATGCGCCAGTTCCGCCGCAACGTCCGCCGCCTGCTCTTGATCGGTGTAATCGCCCGTAAATCGTGTGCGACCGCTTTCCTGCTCGGGTTCTTCCTGCTCGGTCGGCAACGCGGCTTCCACCTCGTCGGGCGCTTCTTCATCGCCGTAACGGAAATCGGTGTCCTCGCGGTTTTTCTGTATCTGGAAATCGCGGATCTTCTCGCGACGAGTCTGCTCCAGTTGTTCTTCCCAACTGATCTCCTCCGCCGCAACCGTTTCCGCTTCCTGCGCCTCTTCTTCGGGAGCAGGCTCTGCAAAATCTTCCATGGTCATCTGACCGTCAAACGGATCTTCCTCTTCTTCGCTCTCCTGCTCGACAGTTTCGGTGAGGTTGACCACCTGCGTGGGTGCTTCCATGTGGGACACCTTGATTTCGGGTTCGGCAGGTACTGCTTCTTCAGGCACGATGACGATTTCCTCATCCTCCTCGTCTGCCGCGTCCTCCGGGATTTCCTCGGCAACCGACAAAACGGGCAGTTCCTCTGCAACGTCTTCTTCCTCTTGTACAGGGAAATCGTCCGTTACGTCTTCCGGGCTGATGAGCAGTTGCTCTTCCTCGTCCTGTGCTTCTTGCACCTCTTCATCCGCGTACGCTTCCGCCGTAGGGGTGATCAAAGCCGTTTCTTCTTCCAAAACGACTTCTTCCGCCTCGTCGTTGTCATCGTCTGTCGGCAAAGTGGCGTAATCTTTCAACAATTCAGTTAACAAGTCTTGTTCGTTCATAGCAGATGTCCTTTCTGCGTGATACTGAATTTTAGTTCTTTGCTTTGAGTCCTGCGCGCTGGCGGCACACCTCGTACAACACGATGCCGCAAGCGACCGATGCGTTCAGAGAGTTGATGTTGCCTTGCATCGGCAAGGATAAAATGCCGTCGCATTGTTCACGTACCAGACGGCTGATACCGCGTCCTTCCGAGCCGACCACAATCGCGATAGGACCGGTCAGATCGCCCGAACACCAGTTTTCGCCGTTCATATCCAGACCGTACACCCACATATTCCGCTTTTTGAGTTCTTTGATGGTGTCGGTGAGGTTGGTAACCCGTGCAACAGGCACGTATTCCACCGCGCCTGCGGATGCTTTGTATACCGTGGCGGTAAGTCCCACCGCGCGACGTTTCGGAATGATGACGCCGTGTGCGCCTGCCGCTTCGGCGGTACGGAGGATCGCACCGAGATTGTGCGGATCTTCCAGTTCGTCGCACAGAATGAAGAACGGCGCCTCGCCTTTTTCTTCCGCCGCCTTGAAAAGATCATCGAGATGCGCATATTCCTTGCAAGCGGCAAATGCGATCACACCCTGATGATTACGGGACAGCGTATCCATCTTGCGGCTGTCCACCTCTTTGACGGGAATATCCTTTTTGCGACACTGCGCAATGAGCATCGGCAGATTGCCGCCGTGTTCACCCTTGGACACCCACAGACTGTCAATGGCACGGCCGGATTTTAAGGCTTCCGCAACGGCGTTGCGCCCTGCGATGACGTCCTCTCGCTCGGTGGCTTTCGGTTTATTTTCAAATTTCTCGTTTTCCATATATATACCCTTTTCAACAAAATACATCTATATATAGTATAATATAACACATTATTCTACAAAATGGAATACCGCAAGTATATTTTTTGCAGAAAAAATATATATTTGTCATTTCAAAAACGGGACGATGTGGACATCGTCCCCTACGATGTAATTTCAAACGTTTACGTAGGGGGCGGTCGCTGTGCCGCCCCGCAAAGTTTGTGGATATTTAACTCCCTCACCGCCTACGGCGGAGCTCCCTCATGGAGGGAGCCGAACAGTGCCGGCAAAAAGAAAAGACGGTGCATCCGGAGCGTTCACATAGGGAGAAATCGGTTTTTC
This sequence comes from Acutalibacteraceae bacterium, assembly GCA_045649855.1. GTDB lineage: Bacteria > Bacillota > Clostridia > Oscillospirales > Acutalibacteraceae > URNF01. The sequence continues at coordinate 12,748 of JAZRQN010000097.1, forward strand.
GCGGATTTTACGGGACGATGTGGGCATCGTCCCCTACGATATCATTTTACGTATTTGCGTGGGGGCGGTATCCCCCTACACGCAAAAAGACGATACACAAACTGTGTATCGTCTCTCTTGTTATCCTTGCGTAAAACGTTTGGACTTTGAAATCTTATTTGATAATGGATTCGCCGTCCATTTCGGCAGGCTGTTCCAAACCGAGTAATTTCAGCATGGTGGGTGCGATGTCTGCCAGGCGGCCGCCTTCACGCAGTTCGCAATCGTGGCCTACCACACAGAACGGTACGGGGAAAGTGGTGTGTGCGGTGAACGGAGAACCGTCATCCTCATACATCTTGTCCGCATTGCCGTGGTCGGCGGTGATAAGCACCTTGCCGCCCATTTCCAAGGTAGCGGCAACCGTCTTGCCGACACAGGTGTCCACCGCTTCGACAGCCGCTTTTGCCGCATCGAACACGCCGGTATGACCAACCATATCGCAGTTGGCGTAGTTCAGGATGATAACGTCGTATTTGCCCGACTTGATGCGGTCAACCACTTCGTCGCACACCAGCGGTGCGCTCATTTCGGGCTGCAGATCGTAGGTGGCAACTTTGGGGGAGTTGATGAGTGCACGGTCTTCGCCTGCGTACTCTTTTTCCACGCCGCCGTTGAAGAAGAAGGTTACGTGCGCATATTTTTCGGTTTCCGCAATACGCAACTGTGCGAGACCCTTATCGCTGATGTATTCACCGAAGGTGTTTTTGAGCGACTGGGGTTTGAACGCCACCTGCACGTTGGGCATGGTCGCATCATACTGGGTCATGCACACATAGGTGAGCGGGAAGAAACCACATTTGCGATCAAATCCGTCAAAATCGGGGTCGACGAAGGTGCGGGTGATCTCACGAGCACCGTCGGGACGGAAGTTGAAGAACACCACGGCGTCATTCGCTTTGATAACGCCCTCTTTGCCGGTGCAAACCACGGGCAGAACGAACTCGTCGGTCACTTCCGCGTCATAAGATGCCTGCATGGCGGCAACGGGATCGGCGTTTTGAACGCCCTCGCCGTACACCATCGCGGCATACGCTTTTTCCACGCGTTCCCAACGGTTGTCGCGGTCCATCGCGTAGTAGCGACCCATCACGGTGGCGATTTTGCCGACTCCGATCTCGGACAGTTTCGCCTGCAGCGCGGCAACAAAATCTTTGCCGGAGGAGGGCGGCACGTCGCGGCCGTCCATCAAACAATGCACGAACACATTTTTGACACCGCTCTTTTTCGCCATTTCGATAAGACCGACAAGGTGGTCAAAGTGGCTGTGCACGCCACCGTCGGACAGAAGACCTGCCAAATGCAAAGCAGCGCCGTCTTTCGCAGCCGCTTCCATCGCGTTTTTCAGCGCTTCGTTCTCGAAGAACACGCCGTCTTTGATCGCTTTGGTGATGCGGGTGAGTTCCTGATACACCACGCGACCTGCGCCGATGTTGGTGTGGCCCACTTCGCTGTTACCCATCTGACCGTCCGGCAGACCAACATCCATGCCGGAAGCGCCGATGGTGGTGAAGGGGTTTTCTACAAAAATTTTAGACAGGTTGGGGGTGGCGGCGGCATCGATCGCATTACCGTAGGTATCGCCGTTGATGCCAAAACCGTCCATAATGATAAGGGTCAAAGGCTGTTTCATAATAAACCTCCAAAAAATACAGTTCAAAGGACGGACGGCAAGCCGTCCCTCCTTTATGATGCTTCAAAAATTATTTCGCAGCAGCAACGATGGTCGCAAAATCGGGAGCTTTCAGAGAAGCGCCGCCGATGAGGCCGCCGTCCACGTCGCTCTGTGCCAAGAGGCCGGCCGCATTGCCGGCGTTCATAGAACCGCCGTACTGGATGGTGAGCGCTTTTGCAGCGTCAGCATCATAGAGACCTTTGACGGTCTCACGGATGTGAGAGCACACTTCGTTTGCCTGCTCGTCGGTAGCGGTAAGACCGGTGCCGATCGCCCAAACAGGCTCGTAAGCGATGATCACGCGAGCGAGTTCTTCTTTGGAAACGCCGCCCAGCGCCACTTTCACCTGCATATCCACAATTTCGGAAGTGATGCCCTGCTCGCGCTGTTCGAGGTATTCGCCAACGCACAGGATAACGGTAAGACCTGCATCCAGAGCCGCACGGGTTCTCTTCTGAACGGTTACGTCGGTATCACCGAAGTAGGTACGGCGCTCGCTGTGGCCGAGGATAACGTAGCCAACGCCCATCTCTTTGAGCATTTCGGCAGAGATCTCGCCGGTGAACGCACCGCTCTTTTCCCAGTGGCAGTTCTGCGCGGCAACACCGATGTTGGTGCCTTTGGTCGCTTCGAGCGCTACCGGCAGGTCAACAAAGGGAACGCCAACGACAACGTCGCAAGCGGCGTCAGCCACGAGAGGACGGATTTCTTCAATGAGAGCTTTCGCTTCTGCGGGGGTTTTGTTCATTTTCCAGTTGCCCGCAATTACATATTTACCCATAGTCAATATCTCCTATTCTTATTTGTCGGTCATCGCGGCAATACCGGGCAGTTCTTTACCCTCGAGGAATTCGAGAGAAGCACCGCCGCCGGTGGAGATGTGGGTCATCTTATCGCCGAAGCCGAGGTTGTTAACAGCAGCCGCAGAGTCGCCGCCGCCGATGATGGTGATCGCATCGGATTCTGCCATTGCTTTCGCAACAGCGATGGTGCCGCCTGCGAGAGCGGGGTTCTCGGACACGCCCATCGGGCCGTTCCAGATAACGGTTTTCGCGTTTTTGATTTCTTCCGCAAACAGTTTGCCGGTCTCGGGACCAACGTCCAGACCCATCAGGTCAGCCGGCAGTTCACCGGTCTTGTACACAGTGGTCTCGATCGGAGCGTCGATCGGATCCGGGAACGCATCGGTCGCCACGCAGTCAACGGGCAGGAGAATCTTGACGCCCTTCTCTTTTGCACGAGCGAGCATATCTTTACAGTAGTCAACTTTTTCAGCATCCAGCAAGGATTTGCCGATCTCGTGTCCCAGCGCATACTGGAAGGTGTAAGCCATGCCGCCGCCGATGATGAGGGTATCAGCAACGTTCAGCAGGTTCTCGATAACAGCGAGTTTGTCGGACACTTTCGCGCCGCCCAGAATGGTAACGAACGGACGAGCAGGATCGGACACCGCAGCACCGAGGTATTTCACTTCTTTCGCCATCAGATAGCCGTTAGCGGACTCTTCCACATAAGAAGCCACACCCACGGTGGAGCAATGTGCACGGTGAGCAGCACCGAACGCATCGTTGACGAACAGATCAGCCAGAGAAGCGAGTTCTTTGGAAAGTGCTTCGCCGTTTTTGGTTTCTTCCGCGCGATAACGGGTGTTCTGCAGCAGCACAACGTCGCCGTCTTTCATCGCGGCAACAGCCGCTTTCGCGTTCGCACCGACAACTTCGTCATCAGCAGCAAACACAACTTCTTTGCCGAGTTTCTCGGACAGGCGGACAGCCACGGGAGCCAAAGACAGCTCGGGTTTGGGCTCGCCCTTCGGTTTGCCGAGGTGGGAGCACAGGATAACCTTTGCGCCGTTGTCAATCAAATACTGGATGGTGGGCAGAGCCGCAACGATACGGTTTTCGTCAGTGATGACGCCCGCTTTCAGCGGCACGTTGAAGTCGCAACGCACCAATACGCGTTTGCCTGCGACCTGCAGATCTTCTACACTTTTTTTGCTCAAATAGCTCATGGGATAACTTCCTTTCTTTATGAACTCGGACGGCAGATTGTTAAAAATTAAACAATACACCGTCTCAAAAATTTCCATCGTATATTTTAACCGATTTTAACCGATTTTGCAAGTATAATTTAAGAAATTATATTATAAAAGGCGCAAACCTTTCGGATAGCGGTTTTTCAGCCGTCCGCCCGACACCTTTCCGAAACCGCAAACCACGCCCGCGATTGCCACGGCGGTATAGCCGTTTTCGCCATCACAGGGGATTTCTTCACCGTGCAAAAAGGCGCGAGCAAGAGAATCGCTCGGCATCAAATGCACCACCCGACGGCAACATTCCGCATCCGCCGCCATAAACGCCGCGTGGCACGGCTCGACTCTTCCTTTTTTGATCTCGGCAAGTGCCACGCCTGCCGACAGCACGCCACAGCCTTTTAAATCGGGCAAACCGTGCGGCAATAACCGCACCGTCTCCCCCACCGTTACGGGGATACCGTACATCTCATCGGTGAAACAATCGGCGTACAGCTTTTGGGCATCCTTTGCCGCCGCATCCGCTCGCGGATACACATACGATGCCGTCATACCGCTCTCGGCGTCTTCTCGGCGGCGGAAAGCGGCAATAAAATGTCCCTCACCGCCGTCATACGGGAAAATACGGCGGCAAGCGGTTTGCTCATACCGTGCAAAAGATACCGTTTCATCAAACGGTGATACGGCATCCGCCGCGAGTCCCTCACAGCCAAACGCAACCTCGATGGGCGCAGGTTCTAAATCGGGACGATTTTGCAACAACCACGCCACCGTGCACTCGTTTTCTTCCGGTGCGAAGGTACAGGTGGAATATACCAACCGACCGCCCGGTCGCAACGCATCTGCCGCCGCCAGCAAAATGTCTCGCTGGCGCTTTGCACACATACGGACGTTTTCTTCACTCCAGTGGGTGAGCGCATCGGGTTCTTTGCGGAACATACCCTCGCCCGAGCAAGGTGCATCCACCAGCACGGCATCGAAAAAGCCCGCGAGTTTATCCGCGAGTATCCGCGTGTCGATGTTGGACACCACCGCATTTTTGACACCCATGCGCTCGATGTTTTGTTCCAATATGCGCGCGCGTGTTTTCACGTATTCGTTGCTCCACAAAAGCCCCTTGCCGTCCAGCGCCGCCGCAATTTGAGTGGATTTTCCGCCCGGCGCGGCGCACATATCCAGCACGCGTTCGCCTGCTTGCGGAGCAAGCACCGTTACCGCCGAAGACGCGGACGGCTCTTGCATATAATACGCGCCTGCGTGGAACAGCGGGTCAGCGCCTGCTTTATGCTCCTCATCCAGATAAAAGCTGTCCTCCGCAAACGGCGAGGGGGTCAGCGGCAACTGAAACGCCTCTAAAAATCGAGCAACGTCAATTTTCGCTGTATTGACACGCACGCCGCGGCGCAACGGCAACTCATAGCTCGCCATAAACCGTTCAAAATCCTGCTCGGAACGACAGCGGCGCATTCTCTCAATAAACAGTTGGGGTAGTTGCATAGCACACCTCTTTTACACACAAAAAGTCCGTTTTGCGATGCAAAACCGACTTTCTTTTATACTCGTTGGAATTCCACCATCGAAATGGTTTCTTTCAGGCGCTCCACAAAGTTCTTGAACAGGTTAGCGCCTTCCTCTTCCATCGCACGGTCGTCCGCTTTGCCGCACAGTGCCGCAAACACCGCGCCGATCTTCACGGCAGGCAACGCGGTGGGGGCATAGCCGTCCACGCTCAGGCGATAGAAAGTATACGCACCCAGACGGTGCATGGTATCATCAAAATCGGGCAACAGTTCGCGCAGGCGGTCAAAGAACGTGCCTCTGGCGGTCTGCACCAACAACTCGTCGCCCAGCAGGGCAGGGCCGACCGTGTCCATAGTGAACGCAAACAGCATCTGCTTTTGAAGCAGAAGTGCGTCGTCGTCCTCTTTGATATTCAGCAACTGCTGTGCAAGGATCTTGCCCAGTCGATGTGCGCGCTCAAAGTTGCCGCTGGCATTGTGTGCCTGCCAAAGAGTGGCGGTATCGGCGGTAGGAGCGATCTCCTCACCTACGATCTTCATATCATCATCATTTTCGAATTTACGCATACAGGGATCACTCCTTTTGATTATTTTTCCAACGCCTGTTGCACGGCGGTCGCCAACTGGTCGGGGCAAGAAGTGCCGCGACGGTTGCAGTCGATGCCGCTAAGGCGTTTGATTACTTGTTCGGCAGGCATTCCCTCTACCAAAGCGGCAATGCCTTGCGTATTGCCGTTGCATCCGCCGACAAACTGCACGTTTTTCACAATGCCGTCTTCTATGTCAAAACGGATCTCTCGGGAGCAGGTGCCGCGAGTGCGATACTGATAGGTCATACGTTATCCTTTCTTGTACGCCAGCAGTGCCGCGAGAGCATCGTCTTCAACAGACGTGCTGCCGACAGCACGCGCGCCTTTGCCGTACATACCGTGGAAATCCGAACCGCCGGTGATCAGCAGTTTGTTTGCTTTCGCGAATGCGCGCAGTTCCGCTTCCTGCTCTTCAGTGTGGGAATGGTGCGCAACCTCCACGCCGTCCAAAAGACCTTCGGCGGTCAATTCTTTCATCAGATCGATGCTGTCATACAGATACGGGTGTGCGAGCACGGCAATGCCGCCTGCGCTGTGTACCAGTTCCAGCACTTCGCGCACGTCAGGATAGGTGTTTTCCACACGGGCAACGCCTTTCTCTGCGCCAAACAGACGGTTGAATACATCACCGTACATGCTGTCCGCATAACCGGCTTCCATCAGCGCGTGCATGATATGCTGTTTGTAAACAGACGTGCTGCCGGTCGCACAGCGCACCACCATCTCGGGCGCGAGCGGATAATACCGCATCACCTTTTTGAGCATTTCGGTGGTGGTCTTTTTGCGACCCTCCAGCATGCGATGGCAAATGCCTTCCAAACGCGCAACCGCTTCACAGTTGTAGCACAGAATATGTACCTTTCTGCCGGTTTTTGTGTCCATGGTGGAAAGTTCTGCACCGGGGATGACGGTGAGGCCCAGACGTTTGCCGATGTTGACACCGCGCACAGCGCCCGCAAAGGTGTCATGGTCGGTGATGGCAATAGCGGAAAGACCTCGCCGTTTGGCAAGGGAAATCAATTCTTCAATACCGACCGAACCGTCGGATAACTTCGTGTGGCAATGCAGATCGCAGGACACAAAAACACCCCCAGTAAAAATCCGGATACGCCATCCGTTCCCGTTGCATACGCAGAGCGGTGGCGCGCCATTATCTACGAAATAGTATAGCATATTTTACCGCCAAAAAACAAGACGGAAAATCAAAATTGGCAGAGGGGTGAGATTTCAACAAAAAATGGGAAAAGTTTTAGGCAACTTGCAACAGAACTCGGCAAAATCACCGTTTAAATTCCATCTTCCTCACGGAATTTTCGTCTGAACGCAGACGGGCGGCATCCCTGTACTTTCTGAAACCGTGCAGAGAAATGATGCGCATCATAAAACCCCAGCTCATCTGCGATCTCCTCCACCGTTTTGTCGGTGGATGCCAGCATCACGCAGGACAAGCGGATCTTGGATTCCAGCAGATATTGGTAGGGCGTCATGCCGTACGCCGCTTTGAACGTGCGGATGATATGCTCGATCGATTGGTGAGCGGCGGCGGCAACGTCTGATAATTGCACCGCTTGCGCTACGTGGCAATCCAGATACTGCCGCACAAAATCAGGCGTTTGCATATCCGCAAGCGGTTTTGGTTGCTTGTCGCACAGCAACAACACCAACTCAAAAAACAAACGGGAGGTCTCGGTCTTGTACGCATCGGGATCGCTCACCGTCTGCGCCACCTCCTGCATCCTGCACAGCACGGCAAACGTGTCCGCGTTGTAAAACACCACCGTATCCCGCAACCCGTATATGCTAAGCAGTTGTTCCGCCAGTTCACCCGTGAAATTGATCCACTGGCACTCCCAATGGTCGGCGTTATAACTGTAATAATTGTGATCCGCGCCTTGCAACAGCAAAAACGTATCCCCCGGCCCCGCCGTGTAGGTCTTGCCGTCCACATTGATAACACCCGACCCGGAAATAACGTATTGGATGCAAAACACCGCTGATTGCAGACGGGTGTGGTGCATCGGTTTGGTGGCGGACGAACGACCGCACTGGGTCATCCAAAACGGATGCGTATTTTCGGTGCGCGGTGCGTTGAACAGGGTAGCATCATCGGCAGGCTTCAAATGAAATCGCATATCAGTTTTTTACCCCTTTTCAGTGTAAAAACGTTTGTTTTATGTCTGTTTTTTACCATATCATATCGTTATAATAAAGTCAAACGGTTTTGCAAAAGGAGAGGATATCATGTTTTTCGGAATCACGCCGAATGACACAGGCATCATGGATGTTTCGGACAGCCGTTCCATTCAAAACGCGGTGGTTGAAGCGAAAAAGAGCGGGCAAAACCGCGTGATCATCCCACGGACAAACGTGAGAACGGGGAAACCGCAGTGGGACATTGATGAGGCGATTATTCTGCCGTCAGATATCCACATCGTACTGGACAACTGTTATCTGCGGCAGGCAGACGGCTGTTTTGACAACGTGTTCCGCAACTGCGGCGAGGAGGACGCGCTCGATCACTCGATCGACAGCGAAACCCACGACATTCACATCACTGGTATCGGCAACGCGGTGATCGACGGGGGTGAGTCAAACGGGCTGACAGAATCCAACTTCAGAGAAACGGGCATCCCGATGCGCAAAAACAATATGATTTTGTTATACAACGTGCGCAATTTTTCGATCGAGCATATCACCCTGAAAAACCAGCGGTGGTGGGCGATCAATCTTTACTATGCAGAGCAAGGAAAACTGCGTGACCTGTATATCGAAGCACGCTCCACCGTGCCCAATCAGGACGGCATTGACCTGCGTGTGGGTTGCCACGATATTATCATTGAGAATATCACGGGACAGGCGGGGGACGACCTCATTGCCCTCAGTGCACTGAATAAACGCATTCCCCAATCGCAAAAAGCCATGTCCTTTCCGTATTACGTGAACGGCAAAGATGACGATATTCACGATATTATCATCCGCAACGTCATCGGTACTTCTATCAGTTGTGCCATTATCGCCATCCGCAACACCGACAGCGCAAAGATATACAACATCACCATTGACAACGTGTTTGACACCCTGAATGGCAACTACACCGATAAAACGGCGGATACACCGTTCTATCTGCGACAGGATAACAAGAAGATCGACGGGTTTATCTGTCCGTATGCGGTTATTCGCATCGGGCAGGGGGATTATTTCAAATGGCGTAACAATACGCTTGGCGAGATCTACGGCATCACCGCCACCAACATTCATGCCAAGCACAACGCCGCCGTGATGATCAACTGCTCGCTGGACAAATCGTATTTCGGCAATATCTACGCGGAAAACACCGTAGATAACATCGTTACCACCAAATCCGACTGGCTGCACCAGGTGTTCGGCGCGGATATCCGCGACACGGTGTTTGAAAACGTGTTTTTCCAATGCACCGACAACACGGACGCCGTGGCGTTTGATTTCGTGGAAAAAGGCAAAACCCACAAACTGGAAAACGTGGTCATCCGCAACGCGTTTTTGGGTAACTGCCCCCTTGCCGTCCGACAGGACATTGCAGGAAACGTCATATATAAGGAGGAAGTATAATGGGAGAACGTTGGAGTATTGAAAAAGCAAATGAATGGTATCGGAACATGGGTTGGTTGCGCGGTTGCAACTATCATCCGTCCAACTGCATGGGTTTTTTGGATATGTTCCAAAACCACGACTTTGAAGCGCACCTCGCGTGTGCGGACGAAGAACTGGCATTAGCACGCAAATTGGGGTTTAACTCCATCCGCTTTTTGCTCAATTTCAGCGTGTGGCGTGCGGAGCACGATGACCTGCTCCGACACTTTGATGCGTATTTGGAATTGTGTGAAAAGCACGGACTGACCGCAATCGTCATGCTTGCTTGCGACTGCTGTGTGCCCAAAGGCAAAACGTATACACCGCCGCAAATGGGAGAACGCATCCCTCAGTGGGGGTGGCACGGCGGTAAAAAACAATCCGCCTTCGTAGACACCGTTGAAATGGGAGATCATCTGCTGGATCTCCCCGAATACCGCGATTTGTATTATGCGTTTGCAAAAGAGATCATCAGCCTGCACAAAAACGATCCGCGCATCTGCGTGTGGGATCTGTACAACGAGCCGGGTAACAGCAACCGCGATGAAGTTACCCTGCCGCACCTCAAAAAGTTTTTCGAAATCGCACGCGAGATCGACCCCAGCCAGCCGCTCACAGCTTGTCTGTGGAGATGGAGCGAAGAAGATTTCCAAAACCCCACAGCCTGTGCGCGATTCTGCTTGGAAAATGCGGACGTCATCACCTATCACAACTATGAAAACATGGAGAAAAACGTGAAGATCATCCGCTTTTTACGCAAATACGGACGTCCCATTCTAAATACCGAATGGATGGCGCGACCGATGGGGAGCACCGTGTTTGATCTGTTTCCGCTGTTTTATCTGGAAAACGTCGGTTGCTTCAACTGGGGACTGGTTGCGGGAAAATCCCAGTATTTTGAGTGCTGGAACAACCTGTGGGACCGCTACGAAGCAGGCACCGACACCACCACCGATTTTCGGTTGTGGTTCCACGATTTGTACCGCCCCTCCCACCGTCCGTACGACCCCAAAGAAACCGAGCTCATTCGCCGCATCTGCGATTTGGCGGAAGAGGATAGCAAAGCATAAAAAACGCGCCCGACATCGGCGGGCGCTTTTGGTTAAAATATCCCTTTATTATACTTGATCATCGCGTAAAAACTGATGCCGATGCCCACTACTAAAAACACCGCCATCACCACCATACCGACGGAGGTCCACACATCCTGCTGGGTGTACACCGAAACAATGGAACACACACTCATCAAAATGACGCCGACGCCCACGAGAATCGTGCCGATTCCCACCACCTTGCCAAAAGCAGGGATGTCCTCCTCGCTGACGCGGTTGCGGTGATACGAATGGAGCGAAGAAATATCCCCTTTCATGTGTCGGGTGCCCAGGTAAATACACAGCACCCCCACCAACGCGGTTACGATAAACGCAAACATCACAGCACCTTCTTTCGATGTGATTATATCATAAAACCCAGCGTTTTTCAATGATATATCGCTTGCGCGATATGATATACGGCTTACGCCGCATGATATACTTTCCTACGGCAAGTGTGATATAATATCCGTCCGTCTCCCGACGAAGTCGGATTTCATCACAAAGTGATTTCATCCCACGAAAGTGGGATTTATCCCGTCCGCAAGGACGGATTTAGTTGAAAAGAACCCACACTTGTCGTAGACAAATGTTTGTTCTTTTCTGCGAAAGAGCAGTATAACGGTGCGTAAATGTAGGAAAGAAAAGCGAAATTGTTTGTAAATAAGTGATAAGTGATGCAGCTGCGCTGTGATAGGTGATGCGATGCGTTC
>JAZRQN010000098.1:0-5044 GCA_045649855.1 Acutalibacteraceae bacterium
TTCCCCGTGTTGAAGAACTGTTCGAAGGCAGAAAACCGAAACATCTCGCTATCATCAGTGAGATTGACGGTGTGGTACGTATGGGCGAAGAAAAGAAAAAACGCCTTGTTATCGTTACCGCCGAAGACGGTTCCGATGAACGTTCTTATGTTATCACCTACGGTTCTCGCGTGCGCGTGAACGAGGGCGACCGTATCAAGAAGGGTGACCGCATTACCGAAGGTTCTGTGAACCCCCATGATATTCTCGCTGTACAGGGTGAAGAAGCCGTACAGAACTACTTGATTATGGAAGTACAGCGCACCTATCGTATGCAGGGCGTTGACATCAACGATAAACACGTTGAAGTTATCGTTCGTCAGATGATGCGTAAAGTACGCGTGGAAGATGCCGGCAGCACGAACCTGCTCGCAGGCGCTACCATCGACCGTTCCGAATTGCGTGTCGAAAACGAAGCGGTTCAGGCACGTATCGATGCAGGTGAAGAAGGTCTTACCTTCGCAACCGTGACTCCCATCCTTTTGGGTATCACCAAAGCGGCACTTGCAACCGATAGCTTCCTGTCTGCCGCCTCCTTCCAGGAGACCACCCGCGTGTTGACCGACGCCGCTATCAAGGGCAAAGTCGACCCGTTGCTCGGTCTTAAAGAAAACGTCATCATCGGTAAGCTCATTCCGGCAGGTACCGGCTTGCAGGTTTACAACGATGTTGAAGTTGTACACAAGGTCAATCCCGACAGTCCGTTTGCAGCTGCTCTCGAGCAGATGATGGCAGACGACGAAGAAGTTGAAGTAATTTCTGAAGAAGATGCTTGACAAATGGGATAAACCCGTGTTATTATGATTATCGTGCGAGATTATGCCACAATTTCCCCTCAAAAAAGGGGGAATTGTGGCTGTCTTGCGCTGTTTTGGGTTTGATTTTTAGGAAAAAACTGCGGTTTTTTCTTGAAAATAGATATTTTGTGTAGGGAGGTGTCATGATTGCCCACTTTTAACCAGTTAGTCCGTAAGGGAAGACAAGATCTCGAGAAAAAGGCGAAAGCCCCGGCATTGTTGCGTGGTTGGAACTCCAAAAAACGTATGCCTATCGAACAGCATTCCCCGCAGAAACGTGGTGTGTGTACCGCGGTTAAAACCTCTACCCCTAAGAAGCCGAACTCTGCGCTTCGTAAGGTAGCCCGTGTACGTTTGTCCAACGGTGTTGAGGTTACCTCGTACATCCCTGGCGAAGGCCACAACCTGCAGGAGCATAGCGTGGTATTGATCCGTGGTGGCCGTGTTAAGGACTTGCCCGGTGTACGTTATCACATTGTGCGTGGTACCTTGGATACCCAGGGTGTTGCTAAGAGAATGCAAGCTCGCTCCAAATACGGCGCGAAACGGCCCAAGGCCGGTAAGTAATTGACATTTTCACAGCGGCTACACTGTAGCGGCAGTTATATATAAAGGAAGGGTTTACTCTGCCTTGTGATACTGCCCCTTAGTGGTGCCAACGGAAGTATGTCACTTTCGAGTACCTATGATATCATCAATATGAAGGAGGGAAGTAAAGTGCCCAGAAGAGGTTCTATCGCAAAGCGCGATGTTTTGCCCGATCCGCTTTACAATTCCAAGTTGGTGACGCGTCTCATCAACAACATTATGCTGGACGGTAAGAAGGGTGTTGCCCAGAAAATCGTCTATGACGCATTCGATATTCTCCGTGAGAAAACCGAAAAGGAACCCCTTGAAGTTTTCGAAGCAGCTATGGAGAACATTATGCCTTTGCTCGAAGTAAAGGCTCGCCGTGTTGGCGGCGCAACCTATCAGGTCCCGATGGAAGTTCGTCCGGACCGTCGTCAGACTTTGGGTCTGCGTTGGTTGACCGTATATTCCCGTGCACGTTCCGAACGCACTATGAAAGAGCGTTTGGCCAACGAAATCCTCGATGCCCTGAACGGCAACGGCGGTGCGGCTAAGAAACGTGAAGATACGCACAAAATGGCAGAAGCTAACAAAGCTTTTGCTCACTACAGATGGTAATGGCGTAGGAGGGAAAATTTTATGGCAAGACAAGTTTCTCTTGAAAAAACCAGAAATATCGGCATCATGGCTCACATCGACGCCGGTAAAACTACCACCAGTGAACGTATTTTGTTCTACACCGGCGTTAACTACAAACTCGGTGAAACTCACGACGGCGGTGCTACCATGGACTGGATGGCGCAGGAACAGGAACGTGGTATTACTATCACTTCCGCTGCTACCACCTGTTACTGGAAAGAGCATCGTATCAACCTCATCGACACCCCCGGTCACGTTGACTTTACCGTAGAAGTACAGCGCTCTTTGCGCGTTCTCGACGGTTCTGTTACCGTTTTCTGTGCTAAGGGTGGCGTTGAACCGCAGTCTGAGACTGTGTGGCGTCAGGCGGACGAATACAAAGTTCCGCGTATGGCATACGTTAACAAGATGGACATCATGGGTGCTGACTTCTACAATGTTGTCAGCATGATGAAAGACCGTCTGAAATGTAATGCTGTGCCGATTCAGTTGCCCATCGGTGCTGAAGACACCTTCAAAGGCCTCATCGACTTGGTTGAAATGAAGGCTTATGTGTACTATGACAACCTGGGTAAAGATATCCGCGAAGAAGAAATTCCCGAGGATATGAAAGAATTGGCTCAGAAATATCATGAAGAGCTCATCGAGCACGTTGCTGAACAGGACGACGATTTGATGGAAAAATACTTCGCTGGCGAAGAATTGACCATCGAAGAAATCAAAGGCTGTATCCGTAAATCTACCTTGGCTAACACCATGGTTCCGGTTTGCTGCGGTACTTCCTATCGTAACAAAGGTGTTCAGAAACTGCTTGACGCTATCATCGACTATATGCCGGCTCCCACCGACGTTCCCGCTATCAAGGGTATCAACCCCGATACCGAGGAAGAGGAAGTACGTCATTCTTCCGATGAAGAGCCTTTTGCAGCTCTCGCATTTAAGATTGCTACCGACCCCTTCGTTGGTAAACTCTGCTTCTGCCGTGTATACTCCGGTACTTGCGACGCGGGTACTACCGTGTACAATGCAAGCAAAGACTCTAACGAACGTCTCGGCCGTATTCTGCAGATGCATTCTAACGAGAGAAAAGACATCGACAAAGTATATGCTGGTGACATTGCTGCCGTTGTTGGCGTGAAAAACACCACCACCGGTGACACTCTCTGCGACGAAAAACATCCGGTTATCTTGGAATCCATGAAATTCCCGGAACCTGTTATTCGTGTTGCTATCGAACCGAAGACCAAAGCCGGTCAGGAGAAGATGGGTATCGCTCTTGCTAAATTGGCAGAAGAAGATCCGACCTTCCGCACCTACACCGACGAGGAAACCGGTCAGACCATTATCGCCGGTATGGGCGAATTGCACCTTGAAATCATCGTTGACCGTTTGCTCCGCGAATTCAAAGTGGAAGCTAACGTTGGCGCACCGCAGGTTGCTTACAAAGAAACTGTTCGCAAACTGGCAGACGTTGACTGCAAATATGCACGTCAGTCCGGTGGTAAAGGTCAGTATGGTCACGTTAAGATCAAACTTGAACCCAACGAGTCCGGTAAGGGTTACGAATTCGTTAACTCTATCGTCGGCGGTTCCATTCCGAAGGAATACATTCCTGCGGTTGACGCCGGCATCCAGGGCGCTATGTTGTCCGGTGTTCTCGCCGGCTACAACGTTGTGGACGTAAAAGTTAACCTGTATGACGGTTCTTATCATGAAGTCGACTCTTCCGAAATGGCATTTAAGATCGCCGGTTCTATGGCGTTCAAAGAAGCTATGCGTAAAGCCGACCCGGTATTGATGGAACCCATCATGAAGGTTGTTGTTATCGCGCCTGATGAGTATATGGGCTACGTTATCGGTGACATTAGCTCCCGTCGTGGTCAGATGCAGGGTTCTGAGAACCTGAATGGCGCTGTACAGGTACGTGCTTTCGTTCCGTTGTCCGAAATGTTCGGTTATGCAACCGACCTTCGTTCCGGTACCCAGGGCCGTGGCCAGTATGTAATGGAACCCAGCCATTACGCTGAAGTTCCCAAGAGCGTTGCAGAAGAAATCATCGCAAAACGCTCCAAAAAGGAAGACTAATTCCTTTTTGAACGAATTTTTGCCCGTTTTCAAGAAAATTGTCGGAAAAAAAGTAGCTTTTCTAATGAAAACACTTGCATTTCTCGATGATAATTGGTAAAATGGGCCTAGACATTTGTCAAAGTTTTTTGATACAAAAGGGAGGAAATACCAATGGCAAAGGAAAAATTTGAAAGATCCAAACCGCACGTAAACATCGGTACCATCGGTCACGTTGACCATGGTAAAACCACTTTGACCGCTGCTATCACCAAAGTTTTGGCTATGAATGGTGGCGCTGACTTTACCGATTACGCTAACATCGATAAAGCACCCGAAGAACGCGCTCGTGGTATCACAATCAACACTTCTCACGTTGAATACCAGACCGAAGCTCGTCACTATGCACACGTTGACTGCCCTGGCCACGCTGACTATGTTAAAAACATGATCACCGGTGCTGCTCAGATGGACGGTGCTATCCTCGTTTGTTCCGCAGCTCACGGCCCGATGCCCCAGACTCGTGAACACATCCTTCTTTCCCGTCAGGTTGGCGTTCCGAACATCGTTGTGTTCATGAACAAAGTTGACCAGGTTGACGACGAAGAACTCCTCGAACTCGTAGAAATGGAAATTCGTGACCTTCTCTCCGAGTACGACTTCCCGGGCGACGACATTCCGATCGTTAAAGGTTCCGCTTTGGCAGCTCTCGAATGCGCTTCCACCGACGTGAACGCTCCCGAATATGCTCCCATCCTCGAACTCATGGATGCTGTTGATAGCTATATCCCCAGCCCTGAACGCGACGATGCGAAACCCTTCTTGATGCCTGTTGAAGACGTATTCACCATCACCGGTCGTGGTACTGTTGCTACCGGCCGTGTTGAGCGTGGACAGCTCAACCTTTCTGAGGAAGTTGAAATCGTTGGTCTCGC
>JAZRQN010000099.1:0-5130 GCA_045649855.1 Acutalibacteraceae bacterium
CGTCGACGTTTTTCTTGCGTGCCATTGTCGTGGCACGCATTTGCTTCGCAAAACCGAAAAAGCCAAAAATCGCTACCTCAGCAAGCCTTCCCCTTGAGGGGAAGGGGGACCGCTTGCGGTGGATGAGGTGGAAATATGGCACAATATATCCTCACAGACGCTTTCGAAACTTTGATTAACATCGAGATTGGAATACCGTAAAACTCGTATACCCAATCCACTCAAGAACGCATCTCTTTGCTTGTCTTTTTCCTGTCCCACACGCTCATAGTGCTGTGAACCATCCAGTTCAATGACAAGTTTGGCACTCGCACAATAAAAATCCACAATATACTCTCCGATAACCTTTTGTCGATGGAAGGTCATTGGCAGAGATTTCAAAAAATCATACCATAAATGCCGTTCTTCTTTCGTCATATTTTTCCGAAGTATTTTAGCATTTTTGGTTAACCTTGCATTGCTGGTTTTATTCATAAGGACACCTCATCCGTCACGGCTTTGCCGCGCCACCTTCCCCTCGAGGGGAAGGCTTTTTCGGTTATATTATACTATACCTTTAATAAATGCGATCAGTTCGTTTGCCGCGCGACGGTGGCCGAGGATACCCGGATGACCGTTTGCACCGGTCTGACCTTTGAACGAGTAAATGGTATCGAGCGGTATAAACCACACGTTTTCATCGGTTGCACGCATATCCTCTATCACCTTTTGGAAGGTGGGGACAAACTCGGTGTTCATCAGACCGTAGGTCCACACGATTTTGGCTTGCGGATAGTGTGCGCGGATGTCTTTCAAAAACGCGGTAGCACCTTGATACATTTCATCGTCGGTCGTTTTGCCGCCGACGTCGTTGGTACCTGCGTTGACTACCACCACGTCGGGTATAAATCCGTCGTCAAAATCCCACGCCACCGTTTCGGTATGCCGCTGTGCCGAGCGGAACAAGGTGGGGATGGGCAGGCCAATCTCGCCGATACAGTTGTGTACGATACCTTGACCCGAATAGGCGATAAACCGCGCCTCCGCATCAAACGCTTTGGCGATCTGAGCGGCATAGTTGATGGTCGCATCCTCGGTTTTGGAGTCATACACTTCGGCAGGCGCACCCAGAATGCCGTAACCGCAGGTGATGGAATCGCCCAAAAACTCCATTTTGAACGATTTTTCCGCAGGCGGCGGCAACAAGGTTACGTCCCCTTGGAAACCGATGGATTGAAAAGCGACGGGACGGGAAGCGCTGAAAGCGGATGCACGGCGCACCGTCAAGGTGTGCTCACCAACGGGGAGGTGGAAGATATGCTCCGTCTCGTTTCCGTGCACCATAATTTTTTCGGTGTAGCCGTCCACCGTTACGGTGAAAAAAGCGGCTTTCGAAACGGCGTACGCACCCGTGAACAGCGAGAAATCGCCGCCGTGAAAGCGCAGGGTGAAGCCCGAATACGAGAATGAGAGCAGCAGTGCGCCGTTCTCATCCGTCAAAACTCTGCCGTGGCGGTATATTTGGTTTCCCAACTGAGCAAACGTATACTTGTTCATATCCATTCCTCCGCGAAGCGGACAGCACCCATGGCATCGGGAGAATAGCCGTCTGCGCCAATGCTGTCAGCGTAATCTTTTGTAAGCACCGCACCGCCTACCATACATTTGCAATAGGGGGCTTTGTTGTGTAACAATGCCACCGTTTGCGCCATCGCAGGCACGGTGGTGGTCATCAGCGCAGACAACGCCGCGACAGGCGCGTGTGTTTGTTCGACCGCCGCCAAAATATCGGCAGGCGGCACGTCTTTTCCTAAATCTATCACCCGAAAACCGTAGTTTTCCAGCAACAGTTTGACGATGTTTTTACCAATGTCGTGAATGTCGCCGTGCACGGTGGCGAGCACGACAGGGCCTTTTCCCACGCTACCGTCTGTGGCTTGCATAGCGCATTTGACCTGTTCAAACGCACATTTTGCCGCCTCGGCACTCATCAGCAGTTGCGGCAGATAGGTGGTGCCCTTTTCAAAGCCCTTTCCCACCTGATCCAGCGCAGGGATGATCTCGTTTTGCACGATTTCCAGCGGCGGTACGGTTTGCAACAACAGTTTGGCGGCATCCGTCGCGGCGGCGGTCAGCCCCTTGACAATGGCGACCTGCAACGCAGAGCCGACGGCGTCCTCGCGTGTCGGTGCGGGGGTAACGGGCGTTTCCACCGTCTGATGAGTTTCGCAATAAGCGATGTATGCGGAACAGTTGTTATCCAATCGGTGCAACACGCGGAACGCGTGATACGCACGCATCATTTCACACGAATGCGGATTCATAATAGCGGCAGACAAGCCGTTTTCCAACGCTGACGTGAAGAAAATGCTGTTCACCGCGTGTCGTTCAGGCAACCCGAACGACACGTTGGACACGCCCAAAGACGTATGACAACCGAGGGTGTATTTGATTTCGCGTACCGCATCCAGCGTGATCTGTGCCGCGCCGGGATCGGCGCTGACAGGCATGGTGAGCGGATCGAAAATGATATCCTTTTTATCAATGCCGTAGGCGGCGGCGGTCTCCAAAATGCGCTTTGCGATCGCCACACGTTTAGCGGTGGTGGCAGGGATGCCGTTTTCATCCAGCGTGAGCGCAATCACCGCACCGCCGTACCGTTTCACCAACGGGAAAATGGCATCCATACTCGCCTGCTTGCCGTTCACCGAGTTGATGAGCGGTTTGCCGTTATACCGTCTGATTGCTTTTGCCATCGCATCGGGATTAGCGGTATCGATCTGCAACGGCAGATTACACACCGCCTGCAGTTCACACACCGTTTCGGTGAGCAGAGCAGCCTCGTCAATTTCGGGTAGTCCCACGTTCACGTCGAGGATATGCACGCCTGCTTCCTGCTGGGTGAGTCCCTCGTTCAGCAGATAGCCGATATCGTGCGCGCGCAGTGCTTCTTTCAACCGTTTTTTGCCGGTCGGATTGATGCGCTCGCCAATCAAAACGGGGTCGTTATCAAAGTATACTGCGTGGGTGTAGGAAGACACGCAGGTAAATGCTTTTTTCTCGATAGGCAGGGGCGCGACGTTTGCGATCGCACCTGCTACTGCCTCGATATACGCAGGGGTCGTGCCGCAACAGCCGCCGACACACCGAACGCCGCCTGCAACGCAGTCTTTCACCGCTTGTGCAAACTCGCTCGGTGCGACGTCAAAGGTGGTCTTGCCCTCTCGCACGACGGGCAGACCTGCGTTGGGCTTCAAAATGACAGGGGTGGAGGACAAGTGCAGATACTCTGCAATCACGGGGGTGAGTGCTTTCGGGCCGAGTGAGCAGTTGACGCCGATCGCATCCGCACCCATACCTTCCAGCATCGCCACCATGGCGGCAGGGGTCGCACCCGTCATCAGTTTGCCGTCCGCACCGTATGCGTTGGACACAAACACGGGCAGTTCGGTGTTTTCTTTGACGGCGAGCAGAGCCGCTTTGGTTTCATAACTGTCATTCATCGTTTCGATGAAAACGAGATCCACACCATATTTGACACCCAGGCGCACCGTGTGCGCAAACAGGCTGACCGCATCTTCAAAATCGAGGTCGCCGTAAGGTTTCAAGAGTTTGCCTGACGGACCGATATCCAGAGCGACGAATTTCGGGTGGTCGGCGGTGCTGTTTTCAGCCGCCGTTCTTGCGTTGCTCACCGCCGCACGCACGATATCGTCCAATTCCTGTTCTTCAAAATGCAGAAGATTGGCACCAAAGGTGTTGGTGTTGACGATATGACTGCCTGCATCAAAATAGGCGCGGTGAATATCCACGACGGCTTGCGGATGGGTCAGGTTCCACCGCTCGGGATGTTCGCCCGGTTGCAGGCCTGCGGCTTGCAACAGCGTGCCCATACCGCCGTCTAATATCACCGTGTTGGATTGCATAAATTCTAAAACGTTCATTTCTCGACTCCTATAAAAGCGGTTACTGACTTGGTGGGAGACAGCAACAGCGAATCGTTGAGGGTTACACCGATGGTGTGGTTGCAGGAAAGGGCGTTTGTGATGTCCGTCTGCAAGGACAGCGGAATATCCCCATAGCCGGGGCTGACGCGATGGGTGAGGACGCGACCGTTTGCAATGTCCGCGGTCGCCGTATCCAGCAACGCTTCCACACGTTCCGCACCGATCGCCTGAAAAAACACCGCTTTGGTGGGGGAGGTGATGCCGTACCGCCGCACAAGACGGTCGGGGGAAAGTCCCACCGTACCTGCAATCAAAATACAGCGATCGCATCCCGACAGAATGCGTTTTAAGAGTGCACTGTCGGTTTTGGCAAATCCGAGATCCAAAAAGCCGTTTTCCTGCTTGATGGGGAACTCGCGATATGCCACGCGATAGGACAGTTGCGGTGCGATCTCCTCCATACACGCGGACAGGATGGGTTGCAACGCGGGATCAGGGTTGGGACAGCCGGCATACCGCCATATTTCCCGTTCACTCCACGGGGGAGCAGGGTAGGTTTTGATGGTGATGCCGCCGTTCATTTGCCCAAAATATCCGACAGGTTGCTTTGGATTTTTTCAGCCACGTCGGGTTTATTCATCGAATACACGTGCACGCAACGGATGCCGTTGGCGTACAGGTCGATGATCTGATCGGTGGCGTAGGCAATGCCCGCCTGCTTCATCGCGGCAGGATCGCCGCCGAATTTGTCCACCAAGCTCAAAAAGCGTCCGGGCACAAATGAACCCGACAGGGCGATGGCGCGTTCGATCTGATTGGCGTTGGTAATGGGCATAATACCGGGAAGAACAGGGACACAAATTCCCGCTTCCCGAATTTTATAGAGGAAGTTATAAAGGAGATTGTTATCAAAAAACATCTGCGTCGTCAAAAAGTCACAGCCGGCTTCCACCTTTTCCTTCAAATAGAGAAGGTCTTCCCTTTGGTTGGTACTTTCCGGATGCACCTCGGGATAGCAGGCTCCTCCGATGCAAAAGTCGGCATCTGCTTCTTTCAACTCACGAACCAGTTCCACTGCGTGGCGGTAATGCCACGTGCTGCGGTCCGCATTCTGAAGCTCAGCAGGGATATCACCGCGAAGAGCCATTACGTTCTGAATGCCTGCCGCCTTGATATCCGCAATGCAAGTCGGATCGTAGCCATG
>JAZRQN010000100.1:0-18222 GCA_045649855.1 Acutalibacteraceae bacterium
CATTCCCCTCTTTTTGGAAAACCCCCGTTTCCTTGGGGACCGGCGGTTTTGTTATGCCATATTCTTATTTGAATTTCGGGCGGGCAACGTAGGAGGTGTGCAGAATCTCGTGCGCCTTGTGGCTGCCGTAGGTGCCGAAGTATTCTTCATAGATCTTCTTCACCATCGGGTTCTCATGAGATTTGCGCAGGGTTGCCGCTTTGTCGATGCCGTACAGCACGCTTGCACGTTTTGCACGGTAGTCTTCAAAGTTACGCACCGAGGCGGGAACGATCGGCTGGCCGCCGCCGTTGATACAACCGCCGGGGCAGCACATGATCTCCACGAAGGTCCAAGGAGCAGTGCCGTCCTTGATTTTGCCCATCACATAGTTGGCGGCAGTCAGACCGCTGGCGACAGCGACTTTGACTTCCAGACCTGCAATGTTGTAGGACGCTTCTTTGAGACCGTCCATACCACGCACCGCTTCAAAGTCAACGTTGCCGTTGTCTTTGCCGGTCAGCACGTCGTTGGCGGTACGCAGAGCCGCTTCCATAACACCGCCGGTAGCGCCGAAGATAACGGCAGCGCCGGTGTCCTCGCCGAGCGGCATATCGAACTCTTCATCCGGCAGAGCGGTGAAGCGGATGCCTGCACGGTCGATCATGCGAGCAAGCTCACGGGTGGTGATGGAGATGTCCACGTCGGGCATGCCGGCGGCGTCTTCATCATCACGGCCGATTTCGAATTTCTTCGCGGTGCAGGGCATCACCGACACAGACACGATGTCTTTGGGATCGATGCCGTTCTTCTCCGCATAGTAGGTTTTGAGGATCGCACCAAACATCTGCTGGGGCGATTTGCAGGAGGACAGGTTCTTCAGCTGTTCAGGATAATAGAGCTCCGCGAACTTGACCCAACCGGGCGAGCAGGAAGTGATCATCGGGAGCACGCCGCCGTTCTTCACGCGATCGAGAAGTTCGGTTGCTTCTTCCACGATGGTCATATCAGCGGCAAAGTTGGTGTCGAACACCTTGTCAAAGCCGAGGCGGCGGAGAGCCGCAACCATTTTGCCTTCCGCGTTGGTGCCGATCGGCATACCAAACGCTTCGCCGATAGCAGCGCGCACCGCAGGCGCAGTCTGCACCATCACGACTTTGGTCGGATCGGACAGAGCCGCCCACACGTCTTCGGTGTTGTCCTTCTCGGTCAAAGCACCGGTGGGACATACGTTGATGCACTGGCCGCAGGATACGCAAGGTACTTCTGCGAGCGGTTTCTCGAACGCACAAGCGATGTGGGTATCGATACCACGATCGTTAGCGCCGATAACCGACACAAACTGCTGCTGGCAAGCCGCCACGCAGCGACGGCACAGGATACATTTGTTGTTGTCGCGGATCATATGCGGAGCGGACTCGTCCAGCGCAAACTCACGGCGGAAGCCGTCGAATTTGCCGTTGTCCTCAACGCCGTAATCCAGACACATTTTCTGCAGTTCGCAGTTGGTGGAACGCACGCAGGAGAGACATTTCTTCTCGTGAGTGGAGAGGATGAGTTCCAGCGTGGTTTTGCGAGCGGCACGAACCTTGGGAGTGTTGGTGGAGATCTCCATACCCTCCGCAACGGGATACACGCAAGCGGTAACAAGACCACGAGCGCCGGTCGCTTCGACAACGCAGATACGGCAAGCGCCGATCTCGTTGATGTCTTTCAGATAGCACAGGGTGGGGATCTCCACGCCTGCTTCACGGGCGGCTTCCAGAATGGTGGAGCCTTTGGGCACGCTGACAGCGATGCCGTTTACTTTTACATTAACCATATCCATCTTTAGGCACGCTCCTTTCTTACTGTTTGCTGATTGCCTTGAACTTACAGGTGCCAAGGCAAGCGCCGCACTTCACGCACTTCTCAGTGTCGATGGTGTAGCTCGGGAGTTTGTGGCCGGGAGCGATGTAATCGGTCTTGACGATCGCGCTCGCAGGACACTGTCTTGCGCACATACCGCAACCGATACATTTCTCTTTATCGATGACGAAGGACAGCAGATCCTTACATACGCCTGCGGGACATTTCTTGTCCACAACGTGCGCAACGTATTCGTCACGGAAGAAACGGAGGGTGGACAGAACCGGGTTGGGAGCCGTCTGACCCAGACCGCAAAGAGAGTTCTCTTTGATGTAGTAGCAGAGTTTCTCGAGTTCGTCGATGTCTTCGAGCGTACCCTTGCCCTTGGTGATCTTATCCAACTGCTCGAGCAGGCGTTTGGTGCCGACACGGCAGGGCGTACATTTACCGCAGGACTCGTCAACGGTGAATTCCAGGAAGAATTTCGCCATATCCACCATACAGGTGTCTTCGTCCATAACGATCAAACCGCCGGAACCCATCATACAGCCGATGGCAATGAGGTTGTCATAGTCAACGGGGGTGTCGATAAGGTCAGCCGGGATACCCCCGCCGGAAGGACCGCCGGTCTGTGCCGCTTTGAAAGGTTTGTCGTTCGGGATACCGCCGCCGATATCATAGATGATCTCGCGCAGAGTAGTACCCATCGGGATCTCGACCAGACCGGTGTGGTTGATCTTACCGCCCAGAGCGAAGACTTTAGTACCCTTGGATTTTTCGGTACCCATGGAAGCGAACCACTCAGCACCCTTGAGGATGATCTGGGGAATGTTCGCAAAGGTTTCCACGTTGTTCTCAACGGTGGGCTTGCCGTACAGACCTTTGACAGCCGGATACGGAGGACGGGGACGAGGCTCGCCGCGGTTGCCTTCGATGGAGGTCATCAGAGCGGTTTCCTCGCCGCACACGAACGCGCCTGCGCCCAAGCGGATGAACAGGTCAAAGTCAAAGCCGGAGCCGAAGATGTCTTTGCCGAGCAGGCCGTATTCACGCGCCTGATCGATAGCGATCTGCAAACGAGCAACCGCGATCGGATACTCCGCACGGACGTACACGTAACCTTCGGTAGCGCCGATAGCATAACCGGCGATGATCATGGCTTCGATCAAGGAGTGCGGATCGCCTTCCAGAACCGAACGGTCCATAAATGCGCCCGGATCGCCTTCGTCAGCGTTACAAACAACGTATTTCTGGTCCGCCTGGTTGGGAGCGGTGAGCGCCCATTTGCGACCGGTCGGGAAGCCGCCGCCGCCACGACCACGCAGGCCGGAATCGGTAACAACCTGGATGACCTCGTCGGGGGTCATTTCGGTCAGCACTTTGCCCAGAGCGGCATAACCGTCCATCGCGATGTATTCGTCGATGTTCTCGGGGTTGATGACACCGCAGTTACGCAGCACAACGCGCTTCTGGGGTTTGTAGAAAGCGGTGTCGTTCAAGGACACGTTGCCTTCCGCGGGTTCGTCAGAACCGGTATCGGTGTACGCCAAGCGCTCCACGATACGGCCTTTGAGCAGATGCTCGGAAACGATTTCTTCCACGTCTTCGGGGGTAACACGGCTGTAGAACGTACCCTCCGGATGGATGATGACGACGGGGCCGAGTTCGCAAAGACCGAAACAACCGGTCTGCACGAGTTTGACCTCATCGGCGAGGCCGTTTTTCGCAAGGGATGCGGTAAACGCCTCTTGGATTTTGTTACTGCCCGAGGAGGTACAGCCGGTACCGCCGCAGATCAGCACATGAGATCGAATCATACTATTACCTCCTCGATTTTATGCTTTGGTAAATTCCGCAACAGGTTTTCCGCCTTTGAGGTGTTCCTCAACAACGCGCGCAACCTTCTCGGGATCCATATGCACATAGGTTACCTTTTCTTTGCCTGCCTCGTACACTTCCACGATGGGCTCGTACTGGCACAGGCCGCAACAACCGGTCTGGGTAACGGTGATGCTGCCGGCAAGCCCGGCTTCATTCACCTGCTCGACAAAAGCCGCGAGCACGGGGCGTGCGCCTGCCGCGATACCGCAAGTAGCCATACCGACCACTACACGTTTTTCACCGCTGCCTTCGCGCAGGGCAACTTTGCTCTGCATCTTTTCTCTGATCGCCTGGAGTTCTGCTAAGGATTTCATACATATCTTCCTTTCCTATGGAATTGTTTACCTGTTATATCTTTGACTCACTCGTATGCTTCCTCGAGTGAACCTTGGATCCATTGTAAAACCTCGAAACTGTCGAGGGGAACGTCATCCCCCAGCACCGCTCGCACTTCTCTGGTGTCCAACTCCACCGTTTCCTTCCCCGTCCGCTCGTGACGGAACAAAAAATCGGTGTCGGGATGTCCTTGCACCAACGTCATCATGGTGGCAGGTATATCCCCCAGCGGCGGACAGTCGATGTGGTCGGTGCGGAAGGTGGCAACCACCGTGGTGCCGTGTTCCGCAGGGTAGGTGTTCTCATCTTTTGAAACCACCGTAACGTTGCCGCCCGTTTGCTCCGCCTCCAGTTTGAGAAGCGGCAGTCCCAGTCCCACCGCACGGGTGGTTCGGGTGGTGTAAAACGGGTCCACCACTCGTTTGACCGTTTCGGCATCCATACCGCACCCGTCATCCACGATGGAGAGGGTGAGTACGCCGTCCGCCTCATTGAGCAGGATCTCGGTGAGGGTGGCTTTCGCTTTCACGGAATTTTCGACGATATCCAAAATGTTCAGCGATAGTTCTTTCATTGTTTACCTCCGAGCATTTGTATCAATCGTTCTCGCACCAACTGACTGCTGTACGGCTCATCGTCAATCTCGATGCTGTTTGCCGCATCCCGTACATCCCACAAAAAGTGGGCATCGGACGAGACGACCACTCTGCACCCCGTGGGCATCAATGGGCGAAGTGCCGCCGCCTTTTCACCGTCGTGCAGTTCCACGCAGGTGAAGTTCATCTCTTCGGGGATTGCGCCGAGCACCGCGATCATACCGTTTGCATCACGATCGATGTGCGCAGGGTAGCAAACGCCACCGTAATATTCCACGAGCGGTACGCTTTCTTCCAGTGTAACCGTGGTCGCATTGGACAACAAGTACCGTTCTTTGCCGATCACCTCGTCGTTTTCATCCAGTATCCACTGTTCCCCGAAAATGTCGGGGCGGTTTTCTATCAGGATACGGCGGCCTTCGATTTCTGTATCGAACGCCATTGCCGCTTCCAGCGTCGGGAACAGACACACCATATGGATATCCTCCGCGGTGGTCAACTCCATACCGGGAATGGGGATGATGCCCTGCTTTTTCGCCGCCGCCATAAAAGCAGGGCAGTTTTTGCAGGTGTTGTGATCGGTGAGCGCCATAATCTGCAAACCTGCCAGTGTGCCGACACCTGCCAGATTGTTGGGGGTGTTGTCGTCATCTCCGCAAGGAGAAAGGCACGAATGGATGTGCAGATCGTAATAATAACGGCTCATACGATATCACACAGTTTCAAAGCTGTTTCAAAAGAACTGACGGGGGACAACAGAATGTTGACACCTTTTTCCGCCGCCAGCGCCGCAACGCCGTCGTCCGGTTTGACACCCTCGGTCAGAATGATACAAGCGGTGTCCGCGAGCGATGCCACTGCGACAATGTTTTGGTTAGACATAATAGTGAGCCAGGCATCGCCTGCATCGGCGCGCCCCATCACCCAACTGAGAAGATCACCCATATACACACCGGTTACCTTGCGGTCGCCGTCAGGCAATGCCGCAGGGGTAAAACCGAACGCATCAGCCATTTCTTTCACTGTCATGGGAAAACCTCCTTATGTCTTATTTTTCCAAGCCGCCACCACGCAAGCGTCAGGCGAAGCCACGCCTTTCACCACATCCTCCGCGAACGCGCGGCAGGTGGGTGCGCCGCAAGCACCGCAATCGAGCCCCGGCAGGGTCGAGCGAAGCGCCTGTATGTCGGCGAGCATCCGCATAGACTGGGCAACCGTGTTGCCGAGTTGCGAGATGGGCTGGTATTCAGGGATTTCGTTGAAAAAGTAATCTGCAGGTATGTACTGTTCTCCGCTTTGCAGGAAATTCTGCGACACGGGGAGGAACCGACGAAGATTTTGCAATCGCGCTTTGGCGATAAAGGGGTTTTGCACGGTGAGCACACCGCCTACGCAACCGCCCGTGCAAGCATTCAGCTCCACGAATTCCAGTTGCGGAATGTTGCCGTTTTCGATCTGGACCAACACGCGGATGACGTTTTCAATACCGTCCGCCGCCAGATAACTGTCGTTGAACAGCGCCGCGGCTTCACCGCCCGAGGTCGCCCAACTGACACCGATCATACCCGATTCGGACAGTTCTTTGGGCAGGTCTTCGGGTTTCATCTCGTTGATGAGTCGGAAATACACGTCGTTGATGGACACCACCGCATCCACCTGACTCTTGTAATCGCCAAATCCGTTTTTCACGTAACTGGCTTTTGCAGGGCAGGGGGAAATGAAGCAAACGCCGATGTCTTCGGGTTTCAGTTCGGGGTGTTGTTGCAACGCACGCTCTCTTGCACACTTTGCCGCGACCTCCATGGGGGGCAACATATACATGAGATTGTCCTGCAACGAGGGAAAACGCAGTGCGATCAAACGCACAACCACGGGGCACGCCGCCGAGATGACCGGCTTTTTAACACCTTCGGTGTTTAGGTACAACCGCGTGTATGCGGATACCATTTCTGCCGCCTTGGACACTTCGTACACGTCATCAAAACCGATGGACAGCAATCCTGCCAACACGTAATCCACGTCGTCCAGATTTTCGAACTGACCGTAGAGGGTGGGTGCAGGAAGCGCTATCTTCCATTTGAAGCGATCCATCTCGTCCAGTTTGCCCATCACCGCTTTTTTCGCTTTGTGGGGACAAACGCGGATGCATTCACCGCAATCGATACAACGCTTTTCATTGATCTCCGCACGGCCGTTCCGCACGCGGATGGCTTCGGTGGGACAATGTTTCAGACAGGTCGTACAACCCGTGCATTTTTGCGGATCGAGGAAAACGGAATGTTCGTAAGTATGCATAACGCCACTTCCTATTCAATGTTCACACGCATGGTAACACGCGTGCCGTATCCGACCTTGGACTCGATGTCCATATAGTCGGTGTAGCGTTTCATATTGGGGAGACCCATGCCGGCGCCAAAACCCAGCGAACGGATGTTGTCGGGCGCGGTGGAGTAACCTGCCTGCATCGCTTTTTCGATGTCAGCGATACCGGGGCCGTTGTCGTCCAGAATGATCTCAATATACTCTTCCGCCACACGCACTTCGGCAACGCCGCCGCCTGCGTGGATGACCATATTGATCTCGCCCTCATACATCGCGATGGAAACGCGGCGGATGATCTCGGCAGGCAGTCCCAACTGGCGAAGGTTTTTCTTAACCATCACCGAGGCTTGACCTGCAGAGGTGAAGTCTCCCCCGTCTACGTCAAAACGGAAGGATAATACCTCACTCATACGCCTTGCTCCTTTTTCGTTTTGTTGCCCACAAGACCGTTCGCGTACAGAATACCGCACGCTTCGTACAACCGTTTATCGGAAGCGAGCAACACGATGCCGCTTTCTTCCGCCAGACGGATCATCTCGGGGGTGGGTTGTTTGGAACGGACGAACACGATGCACACCATGTCCATCATTTCCGCGGTGCGAATCACCTGCGGATTGACAAGACCGGTGAGCAACACCGCCTGATCTTTCACATACGCCAGCACGTCGCTCATCATATCACTGCCGCAAGCGGAGTATACGTGGCGGCCCAAATGCTCCTCGCCCACCAACACGTCGGCGTCGAGCAATTCCCTAATGGTGCAAATCTTCATAAAGCGTAGTCCTTTTTCACAGATTCTTTTTCAAAGAAAGGGGTAAGCGCTAATTGCCAAAAGACTTTTGGTAAAAGTTGAGATTTTGGGATGAGTGCCGCCGTCGAGGAACGTCAATCGTACTTTGAGTACGACGAGTGACGAGGCAAGGCAATCGCCCAAAAGACAACTTTTAAGCGCCGTACTTAGCCAAAATGTCTTCCACATCTCCTGCTACCAATCTGCCGTACACTTCGTCGTTGACGGTCAGAACGGGAGCGAGACCGCAAGCGCCGATGCAACGGCAGGCGGTCAGCGAGAATTTACCGTCGGGGGTGCATTCGTCAGCACCGATGCCGAGAATCTCGGAAATTCTGTCAAACACATCGCCGGAACCCTTGACGTAGCAAGCGGTACCCAAGCAAACGGAGATGGTGTATTCGCCTTTCGGGGAGAGCGAGAACTGCGCATAGAAGGTCGCAACGCCGTATACTTTCTCCAGCGGAACTTCCATGCCGTCGGCGATCATCTGCTGTACTTCGATCGGCAGATAACCATAGATACCCTGCGCCTCTTGCATAACGCCCATCAAGCGACTTTTGTCGTGCTTGTTCGCGTCGATGACTTTCTGCAATTCAGCGGCCTGTTCGGGCGTGCCCTTGAAGGGCAGAGAGCTGATTTTCTTCTGCATAATGCCTTTCCTCCTTGTGCTAGATATGCCTCTTTTGCAGCGCGTAAACTGCCTAGCATATACCACCGTACAGTATAACAAATTTATTCAAAAAATACTAGTATTTATTGATATTTTTTTCACAAAAACCGCGCGATTTCCGCCATTTTTGCAAATTTCAGCGAAACGCCGAAAACAGCAGACTTTTTTCGTCATTTTCACCTCGTAAAATTATCAAATTTTCACACATTCTCGGAGTTTCGCGTGAGTGGACACCGACAAGTCGGCAAAGCCTGCGTTTTGCGGTAAATGCGGCAAAGAAGTGAAGCCCGGCGCGGAATTTTGCGGATTCTGCGGCAACACGTTGATTCAAAAATAATCGTCCCAATACCCCCTCGCACAGCGGCGGTATGTACCGTGCGGCGAATTCACCTTCTATGCGGATATTCTGCGCGCCGCTGAGATTGCAGACAGCCCCGGCCACAACAGTGCTTTTGTGTTTGGCGGCAAGCAGTACGTCGCTTACCACCGCCGCACGGTGGGGGACAACAATCCGCACAACCGCAAGCTGTGTATTGATGAATTGCCGATTGAAGATAACCGCCTGCAGTCGGTGACCATGACCTGATAAACCTAAAAAGCGAGTGCTCATCCGAGCACTCGCTTTTTGCTGATAAAATAGCAGATTGTCCATTGACAAAGCAACCCAAAAATGCTACATATAAATTTGAAAATATCCTCTCAAAAAACGAAACGGAGGCGTTTTGTATGCGTCTGAATATGGAGCAATATCCCATTTCATTCTGGAACGTGGCACACATGGATAAGGTGGAAAACACCCCTGCCGCTCGCGTTGCGGACTGGAAGGATCTGGGCATCACCCTGGCGATGTCCCCGCGCTTTGACCCCGATTACAAAGAGATGGCAAAAGAATATCTCGACGAGTGCGAAAAAGCGGGGCTGAAACTCATTTTGTGCGATCGCCGCACCCATTGGGATTATTTGAAGGTGAACGGCGAAGCGGCGTACCGCGCGGCGTTCACCGAAGCGCCTGCCGATTTTGATGGGCATCCTGCTTTGTTTGGATTTTATGTAGGTGACGAGCCCGCAGTGGAAAATATCGGCTTTGCCAAACAGGCAATGGCGATCCAGACCGAAATGGCACCGCGCCTCATCCCCTATCTCAACCTGTTGCCGTGGTTTGACTGGATCAAGGCGCGCATCGGCGCTGACAATCTGGACGATTACCTTGACAGCATCGTGAAGGACGGCAAGGCACAACTGCTGTCCTACGACTTCTATGCACATATGCAGGAAGAGGGCGACCGCCGTTTTGATATGTATTACCAAAACCTGTACGGCTACACCAAAGCGTACAAGCGCACGGGTGTGCCGTTTATGAGCATCGTGCTGTCCGGCTCCCATTCCACCGACGGCGCGCATTACCGCGTGCCCACCAAGGATGATCTGCGTTGGCAGCTTAGCTCCTGCGTGGCGATGGGTGCGGCATCGGTCTCGTGGTACGTCATCGACCCGTGCGGCATCTACGAGGATGCAGGGCATTTGTACGATTACCGCGACCTGCCCATCAACGCGCTGGGCGAGCGCACCGAGTTTTATGACCGTCTGTCCGAAGTGAACAGAATGTTCTTAAAGCACATGGGCGGCGTGATGCACGAGCTCATTTTTGACGAATGTTACCAGGCGGTGAAATACTACGGCGGCGTGCCTGCATTCGTGCCGTTTGCCAAAGTGGTGGAAGTTGAAGCGGATGCGCCCGTGATGGTGTCCCGTTTCCACGACAAGGACGACAACGAATATTACCTGTTCTTTTGCAACTCGGTTACCGACAGCGCATACGTATACGCCACCTTTGAGGATGGCACCAACCTCTCCCACTGTGCGTGGGGCAACCGTTTTGTGAAAACGGGCATGAAAGCGGTCGCAGACGGCAAGCAGGTCCAGTTCGGCCTGCACCCCGGTCAGTTGCATCTGTTCAGAGTGGAGAAGTAACCGTCATCCACACGGTCAACTCCGATCCGCTTTGGCTATGGAAACAGAATATATACGAACAAAAGCGAGGTGAATTTCACCTCGCTTTTGTTATATGTCAAAATATGCTGGTATTTTTTACATCATTATTCTTTGTAGAACAATTTAAAGGAGCAATCACGAATATCTACATATGGTGCAAGAATAAAGGATTGTGCAAATAAAAAGGCGGAGCAGGATCACCCTGCTCCGCTATTCTTGGATAAGTAGTGTAAATATTACATTCCACTTGCGGCCATTATTATAACAATGTTCACAACCCAAGAAATAATAGCGGCGATACCGCAAGCCAGTGCGCACCTGGGACGAGTTTTTGCCTTGACAGGCCAATAGATGATACCAAACAGAGGGACGAGGACTGCCAATACAACTAAACCTGCACTAACAGATTCGTCAACCTCCGTTGCCTGTGTGCTGTTTATTGCTTGCACAGAACAACCGCAACCAGGGCAAATAACGGCCTCATCCATAATTTCTTTACCGCAGTGCTGGCAAAACTTCATATCGGTTTCTCCTTTCTTTTGGTTTATACTAAACAACTATGAAGTTGATAGCATACAGTTTTGGAAGCTTAAAAAATACTAGAAACAGCAACTGCTCCAATAATAGAGGAGAAGATAGAGCACACTTCTCCGATTATGCTTAGCACAAGGCCTGTCATTTTCTCGGTTTCCTTGTATTCCTTGATTCCGAGAATAATACCGATAATAGAGGTTATATGACCAACCAAGGCAAACAGCCATGCGAAAATGATTCCGATAATTCCAAGAATTACCGACATATACGTTTTCGAGTCGGTGTTGGTTTGGGACGTAGTGATGCTGTTGGTTCGAGCAGACGGAGCTATCGCACAGCCACATTTAATACAAACAGCTGCATGTTCGTTTACTTCGTTTCCACAATGGGTACAAAATTTCATAAAATTACCTCCTCTTTATGTAACATCTTGTTACATAAAGAGTGTAACACAATGTTACAATAAATGCAAGAGGTGATCAGATGATTGGGCTGAAAAATATTCGCAAACAACGGAATTTGAATCAGCAAAAGGTTGCGATGGACTTAAATATTTCCCGAGAAGCCTTATCCTATTATGAAAACGGCAAGCGTGAGCCGTCTCTTGCGTTGTTGGTTGCAATGTCGAAATATTATAATGTATCGATCAATTATCTGATTACCGGAGAAGAATTTCAAAAAAGATAAACCTACCTTTTTCGTTGGAATAAAGGTAGGTTTTGTTTTTCTTTTTGACGGTATCATCTCCGTATGTTTACAGATGTCGGCGGCGCAATTTGCAAAATGATTGTAGTGCACGAAAAGGCTTCTCCTTGAGGAGAAGCTGTCAGCGGAGCTGACTGATGAGGTGGAATAAAACTGTGGCAACACCTCATCCGACCTCGCTGACGCTCGGCCACCTTCCCCTCAAGGGGAAGGCTTTTACAAATGTAAAAGGAGAAAGATATATGAAAGCAACCGGTATTGTACGCCGTATAGACGAGCTTGGTCGTGTGGTGATTCCCAAAGAAATCCGTCGCACTATGAGGATAAGAGAGGGAGACCCGTTGTAAATACATATAAAAAGAAGCCGATGCATCGAGAGATGCTTCGGCTTTTTATGTTTGGTAATATTCATCTAACATCCATTTGAGGGGGTTCTCATCGATGTATTTCCAAATTTCCTCGTAATCCCATTCGTTACGGATGATGTGGTCGTGGTAGTTCCGTTGGAAAATTTTCACACCTGCGTCCTTGTGGATAAAACGTTTTAACGCGGCAATCGCACACGGAATCTTTGCTGCCGTAGGGGACGTAGCTTTAGCGGCCGAGCGGCAATGAATGACAGTCCGGTGGACTGTCAGAACCGCGAGGTGACCGAGCCGCAGCGAGACCGACCTCGGCGCCCCGTCATCCGATATTTGTAACAACAAATGGATATGATTCGGCATGATTACATACTTTTGAACATATAAACCATCGATTGTTTCCATAGATAAAATATATTTTTCTGTTATTTTCCCGATGTCGGTTAATCGCACCTGCGGGGCGTCGAGGTCGCCGCCCCCTACAATATCACATAACATGTTACGGCGGTTTTCGGTGCATATCGTAATAAAATACGCGCCGTTTGTTCCGTAATCATATTCCTTCAACCGATTCGGTTTGCGGATTGGCAATGCGGTCATATAGCAATCTCTTTCAAACTGCCGTCGGGTAAAATGATAACACGGCTGTCAAAGCCTGCGGCGGTGGCGGCCGCCACCATACTCTCGCCGCCGAACAGCAGCGTTTCGCATTTATGGCTGTCCGCGGAGAAAATAATTCTGCCGCCGCACGTTTTGATTTCTTTCAAAAACGGGATGAGCGGATACGGCGTGGAACGCGCGCCGCGCGGCAGAGCGCCCGTGTTCAGTTCAAACACGGCGTTTGGTTGCTCACACAACGTGTGAATGGCGGCAAAACCTGCATCCAGATACCGTTTATCGCTTTCGTCAAACAGGCGATTGCCCTCGTTATACTTGCAAACAAGGTCAAAATGCCCAATGAACGTGCAATTCGTTTTCTCGCGAACCTGCGCTACCTCGTCAAAATACGCTTTGGCGTACGCGTAATAGTCGCCGCCAAAATACTGCCGCACCGTCGCCGCTTGAATGTCGGCGGTGTGGTCCACCTCTTTGAGACCGTCCGCCGTCGGTACGCAGTGCACCGACCCGATGAGATAGTCATACGCATAGGTCGGTTTTTCGGAATGGATGTCCTGCTCGATGCCGCACAGGATGTCCAACTGCCCACGATACTGTTCTTTTGCCGCTGACACCGCGGCAATATATGCCGCCTCGGTATCCTGATTCATACCGTATTCCCCGACCACGGGAACAAAACTGTGTTCCGAAAAGCCGAGGATGTTAATGCCCTGTTCAATCGCAGAGCGCGCGATTTCATCCACCGTGTTCGCACCGTCGCAAAAGGAGGTGTGCACGTGATAGGTTTCGTGAAATGTGGACATGGAATCACTCCTTTTGCCTCCCTCCGTGAGAGAGGTGGATTTTTGTGAAGCTAAAAGACGAAGGGAGTCCAAAACAGACTCCCCCACCGCCTTTGGCGGAGCCCCCTCAAAGAGGGAGCCGATTACACCATTTTTTCTTGTTTGACCTTGTGGTCGATGATGTGGCGAGAGGCGAGTTCACGGTGAATATCCTCCACCGAAATGCCCATTTCCACCATCAGCACCATCACGTGATAGGCAAGATCCGCGATTTCATACACCGTTTCCTTTTTATCATCCGCTTTGCCGGCGATGATGACCTCGGTGCATTCCTCGCCCACTTTTTTCAGAATCTTATCTCTGCCCTTCTGGAACAGATAGGTGGTGTAAGAGCCCTCGGGCATCTCTGCCTGACGGCCTTTCAGCAGACCGTAAAGCCCTTCCAAGGAAAATTCGGACAGTTCTTCGCTTTGATACACAGGATTGAAAAAGCAGGTTTCCGCACCGGTGTGGCAAGCAGGACCTGCTTTTTCCACCACGACGGTCAGCGCATCTTTATCGCAGTCCGCCGTAATGGACACGATCTTCTGCACGTTGCCGGAGGTTTCGCCTTTTCTCCACAATTCCTGTCTGCTTCTCGACCAGAAACAAGTTCTGCCCTCTTTCATAGAAATTTCAAGGCTTTCCCTGTTCATATAGGCAACGGTCAGCACCTGTTTGCTGACAGCATCCACCACCACGGCAGGAATTAAGCCCTTATCGTCAAATTTCAGTTCGTTTACGTCCAACATTCTACTCTTCCTTTCAGCGCATCGGCGTACCGTTTTCGCGCAACAGTTTTTTCAGTTCGGGAATCGGCACTTCGCCGAAATGGAACACCGACGCCGCCAGACCTGCGTCCACGGTCGGCACTTTTTGAAACAATTCCACAAAATGCGCGGCGCATCCTGCACCGCCCGAGGCGATGACCGGCACGTCCACGGCATTTAAGACCGCTTCCAGCATTTCGATGTCAAAGCCTCTCTTGACACCGTCGGTGTCAATGGAGTTGACCACCACTTCGCCTGCGCCCATACCGACACAGCGGCGAATCCACTCGATCGCTTCCATACCGGTGTTTTCACTGCCGCCTTTGGCGAACACGCGGAACACGCCGTCCACCCGTTTGATATCCGCGGACAGCACCACGCATTGATCGCCGTAGCGTTTGGCGGCTTGTTCCACCAGCAAGGGATTGCGGATAGCACCCGAATTGACCGACACTTTATCCGCGCCGCATTTGAGTACACGGTCAAAATCTTCCACCGTGTTGATGCCGCCGCCGACCGTCAAGGGAATAAACACCTGACTAGCCACTTCGCGCAAAATATCGGTAAACAGTTGCCTGCCTTCAAAAGACGCGGTGATATCGTAAAACACCAATTCGTCCGCACCGTTATCGCTGTAAAACTTGGCAAGTTCTACAGGCGAAGACACATCACGCAGTCCTTCAAAATTCATACCCTTTACCACACGACCGTTTTTCACGTCAAGGCAAGGGATAATACGTTTTGTTATCATTTCGCCACCTCAATCGCTTGGGTAAGGTCGATGGCGCCAATGTAATAGGCTTTGCCGATAATCGCACCGTACAAATCCATTTCACGCAATGCTTTGATGTCGTCAATAGAAGACACACCGCCCGATGCAATAATGTCCACCGAGAATTTTGTTGACAATTCTTTATACAATTCACGGTTAGTGCCTTTCATCGCGCCGTCTTTGGAAATATCGGTGCAAATCACCGTTTTGACACCCAAATTCTGCATTTTTTGAAAGAACGCTTCGCCCGTATACTGCGAATTTTCGGTCCAACCCTTAATCGCCACGTACCCGTCCTTCAAATCAATGCCCACCGCGATGCGTTCACCGTACTTCTTAACAGCTTCGGTCAAAAACGCTTCATCGGTGACGGCGGCAGTACCCAAAATGACGCGGTTAACGCCGTTTTTGAGATACGCATCCACCGTTTCCATATCGCGAATACCGCCACCCACTTCGGTAAACAAGGTGGTGTTCGCGGCAATGGAACGAATGACGTCCATGTGCGGTGTACCGCCCGTTTTGGCGCCTTCCAAGTCTACCAAATGGATAAAATGCGCGCCTTTTTCTTCAAATTCTTTGGCAACGGCAAGCGGATTTTCGTTGTACACAGTTACTGCATTGTAGTCACCTTTATACAACCGTACCGCCTTGCCGCCGAGCAAGTCGACAGCGGGAAAAATCTTCATTTGCCGTCCTCCAATTCGCAAAACGCCTTCAAAATGTTCAAACCTACCTGACCGCTCTTTTCGGGGTGGAACTGACAACCGATAAGGTTGCCTTTACGTACCGCAGCGGTCACCCATTCACCATATTCGGTGTCTGCTATCAAAGAATCTTCACAACCGCGCGCATAGTACGAATGTACAAAATACACATGGTCGCCTTCATTCACATACTTAAACAACGGGTCTTTTTCACCGTGAAAACGCAGTGCGTTCCAACCGATATGCGGAATTTTCAAATCCGCAGGAACGTATCCTTCCAACGGTGCCACTTCGCCTTTTAACAGCCCTAAACCCTTATGTTCACCATATTCAAAGCTCTTTTCAAACAGCATTTGCATACCAAGGCAGATACCCATCACGTATTTGCCGTCCGCAAGTGCTTCTTTTACCGCTTTATCCAACGTGCTCGCGGCCAATTTTTCTGCCGCATCCGCAAACGCGCCTACGCCGGGGAGGAGTACGCGGTCGGCGGCTTTGATAACCGCAGGGTCGGACGTGACCACCGCTTCTTCGCCGATGGCGGCAAAAGAAGAGGTGAGCGAAAACAGGTTTCCTACCCCGTAATCAATGATAGCAACCATTAAAGAACTCCTTTGGACGACGGGATTTCACCCTGTAATGCAGGGTCTACCGCTACCGCTTTACGCAATACGCGCGCGGTCGCTTTGAACGCACCTTCGATAATGTGATGCGAGTTAATACCTGCAGGTTGACGCAGGTGCAGGGTAATCCCTGCGTTCTGCGCGAATGCCAAGAAGAATTCACGGGTCAGTTCGGTATCGAAATCGCCAACCTTCGCAGAAGGAATATCCAGACCGTACGCCAGATACGCTCTGCCCGAAATATCCACAGCGGCAACGATAAGTGCTTCGTCCATCGGGAGCATAATATCAGCATAACGGGTGATACCTGCTTTATCACCGAGCGCTTGTTTGAAAGCGGTACCCAAGGTGATAGCGATATCTTCCGCTGTGTGATGACCATCCACGTACAAATCGCCTTTGCAGGTAACATTTAGGTCAAAGCGGCCGTGTTTGGCAAACAAGGTAAGCATATGGTCCAAAAAACCAATGCCCGTATCCACGTTGCACACACCCGTGCCGTCCAAATTCAGTGAAAGTGCGATGTCGGTTTCCGCAGTTTTGCGGGTAAGTTCTGCCGTTCTCATTTTGTAACTCCTTCCAATGCCGCGTCGATACACACAAGCATTTTCTGCATTTGTTCTTTCGTACCAATGGTAATACGGTTATATTCTTTGATACGGGGCATACCGAGATACCGCACCAAAACACCGTTGTCTTTCAGATACTG
Source organism: Acutalibacteraceae bacterium (assembly GCA_045649855.1). Lineage (GTDB taxonomy): Bacteria > Bacillota > Clostridia > Oscillospirales > Acutalibacteraceae > URNF01. The sequence goes on from JAZRQN010000100.1 coordinate 17,039, forward strand.
ATACAGCGCCTTGCCTTCTATCGCAGGGTGCGCCGCCAACAAAAAGTTGGATTTCGAATCGGTTACCGCAAAGCCGCGTTTGTCAAGTTCTTCTCTCGTCCATTCACGCACACGGATAATTTCTTTGCAGTTATCCATATAATAATCGTCTTCCGCCAACGCCGCCACACCTGCCAACTGGGTTAAGCGGTTAATGTTATACGGGTTGGTGGAATATTTCAAGCGGTTAAAATCGGCAATCAGCGATTTACAGCCGATAGCAAAGCCTAGACGTGCACCCGCCATACTGCGCGATTTAGAGAAGGTCATCACAACCAAAAGGTTGTCGTACTTTTTGGTGAGCGGCACTGCCGACTCCGCACCAAAGTCTACGTACGCTTCGTCCACGACCACCAAGTTATCGGGGTTTTGTTTCACCATTTCTTCCACAGCGGACAACGGCAACGCCACACCCGTTTGTGCGTTAGGATTCGCAATCACCACCGTTTTGCCTGCATTATAGTAATCAGCAGGGTTAATAGCAAACTGTGCGTTAAGTGGTTTGGTTTCGTACGGCACACCGTAAAGGTTGGCGTACACTTCATAAAAACCGTAGGTGATATCGGGGAATACCGCACCGTTATCACAAAAGCCCATAAAGCTGAAATTCAAAATATCGTCCGAGCCGTTGGTGATAAACACCATATCGGTGTCTACGTCATAGCGGTCAGCGAGTGCTTTGGTGAGTGCTTTACAATCGGGGTCGGGATACAGGCGCAGTGCTTCTACCGCCGCGGTATCGATAGCTTCACACACCGCTTTGGAAGGCGGAAACGGAGATTCGTTGGTATTCAGTTTTATGTACACTTTATCCTGCGGTTGTTCACCCGGAACATACTCCGCAACACCGCTAAAACGGGTGTTCAAAAACTTACTCAAAGTTATTCCCCCTTGCGAATGGTAGCCGAGCGCGCGTGAGCTGAAAGGCCTTCTTTTTCCGCGAAATACGCCACCTTATCCGCCACTTCCAACAACGCTTCCTTCGTAAAATACGAGTAAGCGGAACGTTTTACAAAATCGTCTACGCCAAGCGGAGACGAGAACCGTGCCGTACCCATAGTGGGCAGGGTGTGGTTCGGACCTGCGAAATAATCGCCCAGGGCTTCGGGGCAATATTTGCCAAGGAAAATACTGCTTGCATTTTT
>JAZRQN010000101.1:0-27263 GCA_045649855.1 Acutalibacteraceae bacterium
AAATTCTGGCAAGGAGCATAGACTTCTTGGCAGAGAGCTTGATCTTGAACGTATCGTGGATAAGGTCCTGAGAAATGCTGGATGCAGCTGCCAACAATTGAGAGTCGGCAGTGGACATAGTTGATGCCAAAATACCTGCCAAAATAATACCGGCGGGAACAGCAGGCAGCCAACCGTAAGAACTTAAGAATTTAGCAATGTCAACAATAATGGTTTCAGCAGCGGTTGCACTTTCATAGGCAGGAAGCACACCTTTTTGCATTAAGCTGTAACCGATAACACCGATAAGCACCGCAACACCCATCGAGATAACCACCCAAACGGAAGCCACACGGCGGGACGTTTTCAGTTTATTTTTGTCTTCGATCGCCATAAAGCGAAGCAGAATGTGCGGCATACCAAAGTAGCCAAGACCCCACGCCAAGGTGGAAACCACAGGCAACGCACCATAACTGCCGGTCTCGCCGGTGCCCACGTTAAAGCCTTTGAACAGATCCAGATAGCCGTTCAGACCCTGCACGTTGGCAAACACGTTGTCAAAACCGTGAATCATGCCTTCGCCAAAGCCGACCACCACGAACAGTGCAATGGTCATCACGATGCTCTGCACAAAGTCGGTACGGGACGCCGCCAAGAAACCGCCAAAGGTGCAGTATGCGACGATGACGACCGCGCTGATGATCATAGCGGTCATATAATCCATGCCGAACAAAGAAGAAAACAGCTTACCGCAAGCGGCAAAACCGGATGCAGTATACGGGATGAAGAACAGCACGATAAACAGTGCCGAAATGGTTACCAGCACGCGGCTCTTATCCTTAAATCTTCTGGAGAAGAACTCAGGCAAGGTGAACGCATCAATGCGCTGGCTGTACACGCGCAAACGCTTTGCCACAAACAGCCAGTTGAGATATGTACCGATTGCCAGACCGATAGCCGTCCAACCGGCTTCTGCCAAGCCGGTCATCATCGCAACCGCAGGCAGACCCATCAGCAACCAACCGCTCATATCCGATGCTTCCGCGCTCATCGCGGTAACAAACGGACCGAGTTTACGGCCACCCAAATAGAAATCGCTGGAAGTCTTGTTGTTTTCGGAAGACTTAAAACCGATGATCAGCATACCAAACATGTATGCAATGATCGTACCCAAGAGAATATACAATGTTGTAGTCATCTCAAGCCCCTCTTTTCTAACAATAATGCGAACAGTATACCACACCAAAAACAAGAATGCAATACAGAACGCAGTTTATACTTTTCATATCAAAAATAAAAAACGCAGTTACATCAACCGTTGATATAACTGCGTTTTTAAACATTTCCACAATGCAGAACAAAAAATATACGAAAAATAGAAATTTTAAAAAATTACGCTTTGAAACCGCCAAGAAGGACGGGGAGCAGGGTTTGGGAGTAGTTTGCGAGCGCATAATTGCCGTCGCAAATGCACCAGTCGTACAAAATACCGCGTTCAAACAGCGTGTACGCCTTAACCATTTCGTTGACGGTCATATCCGAGCGAAACTCTCCGTTCGCAAGTCCCTCACTCACGATCTGGCGAAGCAGTTTATAGTAGGTGCGGTTGTGATCCAGCAAATGCTTTTCGCCTGCCGTTACCAACTGGGAAGAATACAGACGCTTGAGCAGATCAAGCGAGATGCTGTTTTCCACCATCGCGAACAATTCGTGATTGAGGTATAGCAGCTTATCCCACGCGGTCATATCCGCGGTAAAAGTCGTGATCAGGCGATCGTATTCCTCGTCAAACAAATACGAAAGTGAAGAAAGGAGCGCGTCTTTTCCCTCAAAATAATGGTAAAACGAACCCTTGGACGTGCCTGACAATTCCACGATTTCTTCAATGGTGGTGTCATCGTACCCTTGTTCATAAAACAGTTTCCACGCGGCGGAAACGATTTTGCCTTTGGTATTACGGGTGGTCTTCTTTGCCATACTTACCTCCGCAACGATATGTTTACAGGCTCTTGACCATGTAACAGATTAGTTCCACCGAATGTTTTGCCGCCATTTGGGCAAACTGCGGATAGTCCATCTGCGCCTCGCCGGAAGCATCATCCGAAATGGCACGCACCACCGCAAACGGCACTTTGTTCACAAAGCATACCTGCCCGATCGCAGCGCCTTCCATTTCACAAGCGATCGCACCAAAGGTATCGGCAATCCACGCTTTCTTGTTACTGTCCGACACAAACTGATCACCCGATGCGATAGTGCCGCACAGGGTGTTCACCCCGACAGCCGCCGCAGCGGCGAGCAATTTTTCACGCATAGCTGCATCCGCAGGCAGATACACCTCGTTAATGCCCGAAATGAGTCCCACGGGATCACCGATCGCAGAGGTGTCCATATCGTGCTGCACCACCTGCTCCGCCACAGCGAGATCGCCGATAGCAAGACGGGTGGTGAGACTGCCTGCAACGCCCGTGTTGATCACCGCCTGCGGCGCATAGGTCATCATCATCGTCTGCGCACAAAGCGCCGCAAACACCTTGCCGATACCGCATACGGCAACCACCACCGTGCGTCCGAACAGATCACCCTTGGTAAAGGTAATACCGCTCACCGTTTCACATGTTTTGTCGGTCATATGTTCAATCAACGGCTCGGCCTCCAGCGCCATTGCCGCAATAATACCCAATTCTACCATAATTTCTTCCTCAATTCTGTTTTCTCACGACTGCATATTCATCGTCTTCACGGAAATACGGGCAAGATTTTTGCATACCGCTGTGCAAACGGTATACCTCGTCTTCATCCATCGACACCAGACATTCGTAACTGTCGGTGTATTCATCATACGTGTAGTACACGCACATCTCACATTGCATACCGCTCACCTCTTTTCAGTATTATACACGCATCAAGCAGGAAACACAAGAGTGTGTTCGCCCGAACCGAGCGTTTCTCCCGAGTCTAATACGCAGACCGTACCCGCAGGAACGGTCAACGTCGCCGTGTGTCCCTTTATGCGCACCGCGATCACGCCGTATACCGTGTCCATTTTGAGTTCCACCTCATCGGTGAGCGACGTGAAACACGGTTTGAACGCAAATTCCGCAAAGCCCGGTTTCGTCGGACGGATACCAGCAATATGCGTCATACAGGTGTACAGGAAACCGCCATGCATCGGGTGGTTGTAGGACGAGGTGCGGAAATTGCGATCGGTCTCCACCTCGTGCATATACAGCGCTTCCCAAATACTGGTAGCCCCTTGATCTATCATCTGTCCGAAACTCACGAAATCGGGGTTGAACAGAAACGCAAACGCATCGTCGCCGTACCCTGCATCCAACAATGCAGGCACTAAGTATTTATTACCGTAAATGCCGGTAGACATCTCATACTTCTCGTTTTTGATCTGCGCGACCAAGCTGTTTAGCAACGCGTCCTTGTCGCCGTCAGGATAGATGCCCACCTGCAAAGCCGCACCATTCGATCCCCAATATCCGTAGGTATGATTTTCCGCATCATAAAACTTCTCGTTAAATGCGGTCTTGATGTTTTGGGCAAGGTCACGGTACACAGCGGCATCGCCGATGCCCAGCGTTTCGCACAACTCTTCCATGATCTTACACATTTCAAAAAACGCCAAAGTGGAAGAATGAGAAACCGGCATACGACGGGGAGAACTGTTCTTCACGGCAGGAATCCAGTCGCCCAAGCCCACCGCCAGAATCAAATCTTCACTTCGTTGCCTCTCGCGCTCGATCAGTGCTTTCATAGCATCGGCGTGTCGATAGATAACCGAAGCATCACCGCAATATTTGTACAGCGCATAAGGAATCATAATCTGCGCACACGCCCACAGCGGCGCGCCTTGTCCGCAGGTGCGTTTCCCGGGTGCGATTTGTTGCCAAACGCCGTATATTTCGCGGGTGGTGCGGATATCCTCTAAATATTTTTCGTAACACGCAGTAACATCATACTGCATCAACCCCCAGTCGCACACCAGTTGAGAGTCACCTAACCAACCGCACCGCTCGCGCACGGGACAGTCTTCAGGGAATCCGTGGAAATTGGAACGGTAGGTGTTGCGCATCAACTCGTGCATCTTTTGCAGATAGGGGTAGGACACCGAAAACGCGGTGCGTTCTTCCATTGCGGTGGACAGTTGAATACCCACCACCGTGTCAAGCGGCGGTAACTCATCTTTGGAAACCTGTAATTCCGTCTGGTACAGACCTGTAATTTCCACGTAACGGAATCCGTGATAACAGAGCTGTGGGCGAAACACTTCTCCCTGCTCATCACCACGGCAGATATACACATCCTGTTGCACAAGACAGGTGATGGCGGACCCCGTAGAGCGTTGATCAAAGGTGCCGTACGGGGTGAGCGCTTCGGCGTATCGCACGGTCACCACCGCACCGCGCGGAGCAGGAGGCAGATGAATTTCTGCGACACCTGCCATATTTTCGCCAATATCAAAGATGAACACACCTTCATGTACGCCTGCAGCGGTATGCACCGCCTTTGCAGGCAGACGGCGAATTTCTTTCACAGGCGGTATGGGGCACAGCGACAATGCGCCTTTTTTGGTGTCATCCTCTGCAACCGCGCACCATCCTGCATCACTGCCCTCAAACAGCGAAACATCGTCCGCGTACAGTCGCATATCATGGTGTTCACCGCCGTAGAGGTTGTTTACGGTAATGTGACTGTACCGATACTGCCAATCGGTATCGGTGCAGACGGTTTGCATCTCGCCGTTTTCCAGATACAAAAACAGCTTCAGCTTCAAACATTCGGGGCCGTAAGAAAGACCGTAGTTGCCGCCCGATTTCCACACACGGCTTTGCGCATAAAATCCTTCACCGAGCAAAACAGCGACGGCATTGCCGCCGTCTTTCACAAGGTCGGTCACATCAAATTGTCGATAATAGATCGTTTTTTCATAGTTGCTTGCAGGCGGATCGACGTAATATCCTTCGTCTACTCGCTTGCCGTTTAAATAGTAAACAGCAACACCCAATCCTGCCGCCACCATCACGGCGCGCTTGACACCTGCGGTTTCAAATTTCGTGCGCAGATAAGGTGCCCAGCCGACCGTATGCACCGCCGGCTTTACCCATTTGGCATCTGCCCATTGCTCATCCGATAAAGTAGTGGAAAAGGTGTGAGAGAGGGCGGCAGTGTCGCCGTGGTTATCCCTCGCGGTAACCGTTACCGTATATTCACACATGGGTGCAAGAGATAAAGAGGGCAACGCGTGGTCGCATACGCGGCTGTCCGCCACTTCGCCGCTGTCTGCAACAAGGGTGTCCCCCGTTGTAATTACGATCCGATAACGCTCCTGCAAAACATTCTCGCGGTCAGAACGCAGTTTCCATCCAAACCGCAAGTTTTTAGCAGCGGTCACCGTGGGGCTTTGCACGTAATCGATTGAAAAATCATATACGGACAGCATGCTTTTTCCTCTTTTCACTATTTTTCTTTCATTATACTGGGATGTTTTTAAAAACGCAAGAAAAAGTCTTGTAAAAAGCAAACATGCGTGCTATACTGTCCCCAACAGAGTAAATATATGTGCGTTAAGTGTCCTGCGGACGGGGAGTTGCCGTGGGGACGAAAGGCGGATGCCGGAGCTGCCTGCGGTACATATATTGCATCCCGCTGTAAATACGGAAGTTTTCACCTCCGCTTATGGCAGTTGCATCGTTGTTGCGATTACCCTGAGTTAAGGAGGTTATTTTTATGCCCAAAACCCAAAAACGAGCAGGCTTTCCGCTCGCCGTATTGGTGGCAGCCGCATTGCTGGCGGCGGTCAGCATCATCTGCGGCAAGTATCTTGCCATCCGCGCCGGCGACACCCTGCGATTCAGTTTTGAAAACCTGCCCATTTTGCTCGGCGGTCTCGCATTCGGACCTGTGGTCGGCGTGGGAATCGCCGTGTGTGCCGATCTCATCGGTTGCCTGATGGTAGGATACGCGATCAACCCCATCATCACCGTGGGCGGCGCGCTCATCGGACTGATTGGCGGTCTGGGCGGTATATTGCTCAAAAAAACGCCGCTGTGGTTGCAGGTGGGATTGACCGTTTTGGTCGCACATCTCATCGGCTCGGTGGTGGTCAAAACCTTCGGCCTTGCCGCTTTTTACAGTATGCCGCTTTGGGAACTGATGTTGTGGCGTCTGCTCAATTACGTGGTGGTGGGCGGTATCGAAGCGCCGCTGTTGTATGCTGTTTTGCACAGCCGTGCGATTCAGAACCAATTACACAACATCCGCGGGAGGTAACGGTATGACCTACGAACAAGCACTCGAATACATCCACGGCATCAGTTGGACCTTCTGCAAACCGGGACTGGAGCGCATCGGCGAACTGTGCGAAAAACTGGGACACCCCGAACGCAAACTGCGGTTTGTCCACGTGGCAGGCACCAACGGAAAAGGCTCATTTTGTTCCATGACCGCCTCTGTTTTGCAAGCGGCAGGATACAAGGTGGGGCTGTACACTTCTCCGTTCATCCGCACCTTTAACGAGCGGATGCAGATCAACGGCGAAAACATCGCGGATGACGAACTGGCAAACCTCACGGAATTGGTGCGCCCCATCGCAGACGATATGCAGGACAAGCCCACCGAATTTGAACTGATCACCGCTATCGCCTTTGAATATTTCCACCGCCACAACTGCGATATCGTGGTGCTGGAAACAGGGCTGGGCGGTCGTCTGGATTCCACCAACATCATCGAAGCGCCGCTGCTGTCGGTCATCACGGGTATTGCTCTTGACCATACCGCATTTTTAGGCGACACGGTGGAGGCGGTGGCTAGCGAAAAAGCAGGCATTATCAAAACGGGCGCACCCGTTTTATTCGGCGGTGAGGACGACGTTGCCGCCAACGTGATTGAACATACCGCTCTCGAGCGCGGCGTCCCCTATCGCCGTGTAGACTATACCCATCTGCAAAATCTGCATACCGATCTTTCGGGCTCTCGCTTTGATTATCGTGATTTTACAAACGTTTCCATCCGCCTGCTCGGGTTGTATCAACCCAAAAACGCTTGCGTTGTGTTGGAAGCGGTGTCTATGTTGCGTGAGAGCGATCTTGTCATTCCCGACACAGCCGTGTACGAGGGACTGCAACAAGCGCAGTGGCACGCACGGTTTGAAATTGTGGGGCAAGACCCCTTGGTGATTTTTGACGGTGCGCACAATCCGCAGGGCATCGAACAGGCGGTCAAAAGTGTCAAACAGTATTTCGGGAACGAAAAAGTGTACCTGCTCACCGCCGTTTTGAAGGACAAGGACTACACGGAAATTGCCGCGATGCTGTCCACCATCGCCGATCGCGCGTTTGTGATGACCCCCGATTCTCCCAGAGCATTGGATGCGAAAGATTACGCGGCTGTTTTGGAAAATGCAGGCATCCCTGCCACCGCATTTGACAGTATTGCGGATGCGTTTTACACCGCAAGAGCCACCGCCAAACAAGACGGCAAACCGCTCATTTGCCTCGGCTCGTTGTATGTATATTCGTCATTATGTGATTTATTTTAACTAAAAACGGTGTGTCCATCGACACACCGTTTTTCTTATTTCAAATACGCTTCCAGACGATAGATGGGCTGTCCCAAATCGGAGAAACGCTTTTCGTATTCAGTAACGATGTTACCTTCAAAATCGCTCGCGTGCAGATCCAGCGACACGTTTTTGATGGCAAATCCCTCGGTCGCAAACTGTTCGATAGAAAACTCGAAAAAGTGCATATTGTCGGTCTTTTGGTGAATCTCCGCACCCTCCGCCAACAGATATTTATAAATCTCCAAGAAACGCGGATGGGTCAGACGATGGGAAGCGTACCTCTTTTTCGGGTAGGGGCAGGAGAAATTGAGGAACAGGCGTTCCACCGTTTTGCCTTGCAGGTAATGCGGCAGATATTCCGCACCGCACTGCACAAAGCGCAGATTGGGCAACTGTGCCGCCGCGGCTTTCTCTGCGGCGGACACCACCACGTTTGCCACCTTTTCCACCGCCAAAATATTGATATTTGGATTGCGTTTTGCCGTTTCCACCGCAAACGTACCCAGTCCGCATCCGATCTCCAACCACAGCGGTTGCGGCTTTTCAAACCAGTTGTCCAGATCGATATAGTGCGGATCGTCCCCTGCCACACGCATATCCTTGTTTTCGGGCCACGCAGGCACTAACAAGTATTTCTCGCAAGCGGCGATGCGGTTATCCAAATATTTTTTACGGCGCATTCTCATACGGAACGTTCTCCAATCGGTTGATTTTTGTAAATTATATAGTTTTTTGCGTAAAAATGCAAGAGACGGTTTGCAATTTTCGGGAAATATGCTATGATATATATATTCTTTATATAAAAGGAGCGTTTCCGATATGAAATATCTCGTAATGCTGTGCGACGGTATGGCGGATAAGCCGTTCCCTGCACTGAACAATAAAACCCCCATGGAATTGGCAAACAAGCCGATGATCGACTCGCTCGCGCGTGCGGCTACGGTCGGTCTTTGCCGCACGGTTGCGGCAGGTCTCAAACCCGGTAGCGACGTTGCCAACCTGTCGGTGATGGGCTATGACCCGATGGACTGCTACACCGGTCGTTCTCCGTTGGAAGCGGCGAGCATCGGCGTGGACCTGAAAGACACCGACGTGGCACTCCGTTGCAACCTGGTTACCTTGTCCGACGAAGCAGACTACGCGGACAAAACCATGGTGGACTACTGCGCAGGCGATATTTCCACGCCTGAGGCGGCAGAGATCATCAAGACGGTGCAGGAAAAACTGGGCAGTGATGTGTTCACCTTCTATCCCGGTGTCAGCTACCGTCATTGCCTGGTGGTTGCAAACGGCACTACCGATCTGGGCGAGATGACACCGCCGCACGATATCAGCGGCAGAGTGGTAGGCGAATACTTGAGCAAATCGGAAAACGCAAAACCGCTTGTGGAACTGATGAAAAAATCGGTGGAGATCCTCAAAGATCATCCCGTGAATATCGCACGCATCGCCAAAGGTGAACGTCCCGTTTCTTCCATCTGGCTGTGGGGCGAAGGTAAGAAACCCATTCTTCGTGATTTTAAAGAGAAAAACGGCGTTTCGGCAGGCGTCATCTCCGCTGTTGACCTGCTCAAAGGCATCGGCGTGTGCGCCAATATGGCGATTCCCGAAGTGGAAGGCGCTACCGGCTACCTCGACACCAACTTCAAAGGAAAAGCGGATGCCGCCATTGACCTGTTCAACAAGGGTACGGAATTGGTGTACGTGCACGTGGAAGCGCCCGATGAATGCGGACACCGCGGCGAAGCGGAAAACAAGGTGAAGGCGATCGAGGAAATCGACCGCCAAGTGCTCACTCCCGTTGTGGAATACTTGAAAACATCGGGGGATGATTACCGCATTCTCATTATGCCCGATCACCCCACCCCGCTGGAAACCAAAACGCACGCAAGCGACCCCGTGCCGTTCGTGTTGTATGACAGCCGCAAAGCGGAAAACGGCGTTGACACTTTCACCGAAGCCACCGCAACCGCTACCGGTGTGTTTGTGGAACACGGCCCGTCCATTATGGATCAGTTGCTCCAAAAATAATCCAAGGAGAGAATCGTATGAAACGACTGTTATCCCTGTTTGTATGCGCACTTTTGATGGTATCGTCCATCACCCCTGCATTCGCCGCCAAAGCAAACGACCTGCAGATCACCGCAGCGCAACCGAGCGAACCCACAGCAGATGCGGTACAAGCGGAAGACGTTGAACCGCTGGATAGCATTGTACAGTATTTTGAAGAAAACACCACCGTGATTGACCACGGCAACGGTGTGGTGGAATACACCTTAACGCCCGCGGCAGCACATATCACGGTCGCTGAATTGACCGACACCGCCGACGTGGTAACGGCGAGCGAGCCGATATACGGTGCGGCATCCACCCCCGACTACGGGTATACGACGGGGCAGACCCATACCCCCATCACCCTCGAGCAAAAATATCTGTATTCCCTGCTGAGCGCCGAGGACAAAGAGATGTATCGCACCATATACAATTCGGTGAAGAATTTAGAGGCGGAAAGCGCCTTTGGTATCAGCATGAGTGACACAGGTAAATACCAATTGTATTACGCCGTGATGTTCGACAACCCCGAGTTCTTTTATCTGGGCAACACCGTCACCATTATGAATAACGGGGACGGCACCTCCGGTCTTTCATACTGTTACGCCGCCTCCCGCGACGAATACTGCCGCTACGGACATACTCCCAGCAAAATCACCCCCGAACTGAAAGCGAAAATTCTGGCGAAAAAAGCCATCTTTGACAACCGGGTGCAATCGATTGTTTCCACCATCCCTGCAAATGCTCCCGAGGTGGTGAAAGAACGGCTGATCTATGTTAGGATATTACTCGACTCGCATTATAATCTGGGTGCGCAGTGGAACGGCATTTGCGAAGATAACTGGAACGCATACGGCATTCTCTGCAACGGCTACGGTGTGTGCGAGTCTTATTCCGAAGCGTTTCAGACGGTTTGTCACGCAGTGGGCATTGAATGTACCGGTGTTGTCGGTGATGCCGGCGGCGGACACAAATGGAACGCCGTGAAAATCGAGGGCGAATGGTATCAGTGCGACATCACCTTTGATGATCCGATTGGCAACGCTCCCGAAGATGCATATTGCCATTATTTCAATCTGACCGATGCGGAAATGGGCAAAAACCACACATGGGGGTACGAAAACGAGTTTCCTGTTCCTGCTTGCACCGCCACCAAAAACGGCAGAGAGAATTTTCTCGCCCGTTATAGTGTGAGTAGCGGATGGGGAGACTGGCATCTTCACTATTTTGACAATAAGTGCGACACCACTTGCAACAACTGTGATGCTACACGTGATGCCGGCAAGCACGAGTTTAACGGCAAGTTTTGCAAGCACTGCGGATATCGTATGCGCGAAGGCTGGAAATTCGAGGATAACAACTGGTATTACTACCGCAACGACGAACGAGTTTGCAAGGAATGGGTCAGCGATTCGGGCGGCCCTTGCTATTTGGGATATGACGGTGCGCTGGTAACCGAATCCTCTGTGTATGACGACAAAGGCGAAGAAGTCTGTTACGTGGACAAAAGCGGACACGTGCTCAAAAACGCTTGGCGTGAAAGCTACGGCAGTTGGTTCTTCCTGGATAAAAACGGAAAACGACTGAAGAGCAGCTGGCTGTTATGGAAAGGCGAATGGTATCATTTTAATGAATACGGTTGGATGGAAACCAACGTCTGGAAGAAAGACAGCCACGGTTGGTGCTATCTCAAATCGAACGGCAAAATGGCGAAAAACCAGTGGATCGAATGGAACGGCGGCTGGTATTTCCTGAACGCTGACGGCTATATGCTTGCCAACGTCTGGAAAAAGGACAGCAAGGGCTGGGTGTATCTGGGCGACAACGGTCGTATGAAGACCAATGCTTGGGTACGCGACAGTGTCGGCTGGTGCCATGTCGGATGGGACGGTTACTGCGAAACCAACACCTGGAGACAAGACAGCAAAGGCTGGTGCTACCTTGGCAGCGACGGCCGTATGCTGGTCAGCCGTTGGCTGGAAATCAACGGTGTTTGGTATTATCTGGATGCAGGCGGACATCGGGTCTACGGCAGATATAAAATCGGTAACAAATATTACCAGTTCCACAATGAATGGGGCTACTGGCTCGGTTATTAACAGAAAAAAAGCTGTGCAGAAATTTCTGCACAGCTTTTTTTATTCATTAAAACCGTATTCTTCTAACGCCTCTTGCAGCAACCTCTCGAAAACCGCTTCCATTTCTTGCTCTTTCACCACTTTTTGTCGTTCTAATGCCTCGTAATACGCTTTTTGCGCTTTGTACGTTTTTATAAATTCGTATATCAGGTACGGTAGACACACCAATTTGCAGAGTATGGTGATCGGAATTATGACGTGTCGGAATTTTCGCCGATAATAATATTTCCGATCGGTGATAACAACAAGTTTCACTTCCCCACACCCCTCGCACAAGCACGGCTGTTTGGAAAGTATGTATTTTTTCTTGTCTTGTATCTCTTTTGAACCGCACCAACATTCCAAGCAAAATTCCGCCATGGAAAACACCCCTTCTTCATATAATAGGTCAATTTCACCCTAATGTCAATAGGTCAATTTGCCATAATATGTATGGGTGATGAAAATGTCAAGATTGAAAGACTTAAGAAAAGAACGCGGTTATACACAGACGCGTATGCAGATGTTGACCGGCATCGACCAAAGCGATTATTCGAAGATCGAAACAGGCAAACGATATTACACATTTGAGCAATGCTACAAAATAGCAAAGGCACTGAACACCAGCATGGATTATCTTGCCGGTCTGACTGATGAAAAGCAACCATATCCGCGTAGCGGAAATTAAAAAGCTGTGCAGAATTTCTGCACAGCTTTTTTGTTGTAAACAAAACGATGCGATATGCGAGGGGGGTGTTCAAACAAATTATGCGAACTCTGCCACAATACCGAAATCGGCATACTCGAAAATGGGGGCATCTTTGTCGGGATTGATAGCAATCACCGTGCCTGCCTTTTGCATGCCTGCCAAATGGTGCACAGCACCCGAAACGCCAATGGCGATATACACCAATGGTGCGACCGTTTTGCCGGTGAGTCCCACCTGCATCGCATACGGCAGCAGGTCGTTGTCCACCGCTTTTCGGGTCGCCGCCATATCCGCTGACAAATTTTCGGCAAACGCCGCCACTGCATCCAGACAATCTTTCGCACCGTATCCTGCCGCCACCACGATATCAGCGGCGTTTTGGGTGGTACGCACGGTTGCCATTGCAGGCGCGGTGCGGCTTTCGATTTTGGCAATCACACTGCCAGACAGCGCAGGGCGATACATAAACAGGTGTTCACCGTCGGTTTCCAGCAAGGTGCAATCTGCACAAAGACCGAGCCCCAGCTTTGCCGCCACCTGTGCCGCCAACTTCTTGGACAGCGCATCACTGCCCCACAGAACAGCCAAGGGGGTTGCCGTGCGGATCTGTTCCGCCAGCGTGTCCGCATCGGACAGCGGTAACACGGTGATGTCCTCGCTCACCGTTTGCGCAAATGCGCGCGGCGCTTCACCGACGATGCACACACGGGGCAGATTTGCCGTTTTATCCGCCACCTGCACCTGTTCCCTCGCCTTTTTGAGACCGTCATCAATCACTTCTTGCAAGCGATCGAACGAGATAAACTGACATTTCCGCTTGCCGTCCTGCTTTTCGAATGTTTTAACCACGCGGGTGGGCGAACCTGCAAGACCGCAACGTGCGGTATCCGCACCAATATCCGCGGTATTCCACACCGCCACCTCGCCCACACGGGACAAAATGCTCGGCAGACGCAGAGTGTTGATGCGTTCAATGGTGATGAGCGCAGGAAGCGATACCGTCTCCTCTCCCGTATCACGAGTGGTGCAGGTGATGGCATCCCCGATTGCATCAATACTCATCACATTGGTAATCAACGAAAAATCGGTCATCACGGCGAGCATCGGACCTGTTTGCGCCGTGTCGCCAACCAACGTTTGTCTGCCGCAAAACACAAGATCGGGTTGCAGTTTTTTTACCGCCAAAGACAGCGCATACGCCGTCGCGAGCGTATCCGCGCCTGCAAACGCTGCATCGGACAGTAAAACCGCTTGTTTCGCACCCAGTCGTGTCAGGCGCAGTAAAAAATCCTGCGCTGACCGCGGACCCATGCTGAGCAACGTTACTTCCGCGTTCGGCACGCGCAAAGCCGCTTCGTATGCACACGCATCAAACGGATTGATATCGCCGTCAAGTCCTTGACGGATACACACCACAATTTTCATATCATCTCTCCGCATAAATCGGCGCTAACGCATCGTGAATACGCTTGTACACGTCAAACACCTGTCGGTATTTTGGGGTGTTTTCGGGGTTGGGATAGGTGATGTCGATTTCTTTCACGCATTTCGCGACCGCGTCGGCAGGGCTTTCAAACACGCCCACCGCGATACCTGCGAGCATCGCAGAACCGAAAGAAGAATCAGCACTTTCGGTGGTTTTGAGCGCAATGCCCAGCGCATCCGCAATCATCTGACGCCACAGTTTGCCTTTCGTGCCGCCGCCAATCGCGGTTGCCACCGTGTTGTACGGGATGTTCAGGCTATCCAGATACTGTTTGCTGTCCATCAGCGAATACGCAACGCCTTCCAACACCGCACGGGTGAAATGTGCTTTGGTGTGGGTGGCTCTGACACCCGTAAAACTGCCGCACAGCATCGGGTCGGCATAGGGGGTCAACTCACCGTTCAGATACGGGTGGAAAATCAAACCGTCGCAACCGATCGGCACTTGTTTTGCACCCTCGTCCAGTTCTTTGTATTCACCGCCAAAGGTATCTCTGTACCAACGATAAGACGCGGCGCAGGATTTTGTCGCCGTACCCGGATACCAAAGGCCCTCGGCAATATGCGCGTAGTTGACCAGATGGCGGTCGGGATACGGTTTGCTCGTGATAACGCAAATTCTGCCTGCGGTGGCGAGTTTGACCGTAACGTCCCCCTCTTTCACCGCGCCGCTCGCGAACACTTCCATCACCGTATCGGTAGTGCCGCAGATCACGGGGGTGTCCACCGCCAGACCCGTGGCATCCGCCGCCGCTTTGGTAACTTTACCAATCACGTCCGTGGGGTTCACGATGGGCGGCAACACATCGGTGGTGATACCTGCAAACGCGCACAACTCCTCATCCCAACGCTGATTGACACAGTCAAACAGCATACTGCCGGATGCTTCGATATAGTCGGTACAGAATACGTCGGTCAGATAGTACCGCACGTAGTCCTTTTCAAAAAAGATATGCCGTACCTTTTCAAATACCTGCGGCTCGTTTTCTTTCAGCCAGATGAGCTGCGGCAACGTCCAGATGGTATCGGGTTTATGGAAAGTCTTTTGGAAAATATCCTCACCGTACGCATCACGCAGTTTGTCCGCCTGTGCGCGGCTTCTGGTGTCGGTCCAATGCACCGCGTTGCGCAACGGCTGTTTGTCCGCATCGCACACCAGATAGGTATGGGTCGCAGAGTCGATCGCCACCGCTAAAATATCCGCGCTTTCAATGCCGCTTTTTTCCAAAATGGCGTGGCTGTTGTCGCAAAGTGCGGCGATCCAGTCTTTCGGATCTTGCTCGCACGCACCGTTTTCAGGGTAATAGGTGGGGTACTCCACCGTATTCTCCGCAACGATGTTGCCGTTTGTATCGATCAGCGTCGCTTTGGATGCGCCGCCGCCAAAGTCTATACCTAATAAGTATTTCATACGTTCACCTTAATACTTGATTTCGTAGTTGACACCCGTTACACCGGGAACAACGCCTTTTGCAATATGCACCTGATTGTCCACGTGGGTGAGCATCCATTTGTTGGTAGCAAACAGCAAGGGATCCTCGCTCGGTGTTGCCAAAGCGGTATTCGTACCCGTCGGCAACGCCACCACAAAGCGGAAACCCTCTGCCTGCACTTCACACGGGCAGAAATGCAACGTGGTCGCATACGTTTCAAAAGCCGTGCCTGCAGGCACGTAAACCACGGTCAGTTTTTCCGAGTCGTAATGGTTGCCGTCCAGATCTTTCCGCTCGCCGAGGAACAACATAAGCGGCGTTACCGCAATATTGATCTCGGTGGAGGTATGCCATTCCACCGCGTTCATAAACGAACTGTGTCCCCAGCAAAAGCCGACCTGCGTCGGCATCTGACCGAAATAGGTGTTCTTGATTTCTTCCGCAATGGGAAGCACTTCAAATTTCGGTTCGCTCGGCACGTAGGATGCGCCCGTAGCAGGCAGGTCAATGGTATTCGCCGCCGCAATGATGTCGGCAGTATCCAATTCGATCACTCTGCCGAACGGACGAAAAGCCTCGTCAAATATGGAATAAATCTTCAAATCGGGATTTTTCTCTTGCAAGGTTTTTAACATCATTCTCACCTCTATGTCAAAATAGCGATACAGGTGTCTGTATCGCTATTTTAGCACAAATATTATCTGTTGGCAATCCAGTCGTGGATAGGATCGTTGCTTCTGTTGAAGCCCTGATAGTCGCCTGCCATCAGCCACATGAAGTAGGTTTGATAGCCGGGGGTGGAAACGGTGGTGTGATAACCGTAGGGGAATTCCACCAGCTCGTCGTTCTTGACTCTGTACGCTTCGTCCAGTTCTCCGTCTGCGGTGTACAGGCACTGCACGGCGAAGCCTTGTTTGGGATCAAACAGGAAGTAATAGATCTCTTCCGCGATGCACTCGACAGGCATATTGTCCTCGTCGTGTTTGTGCGGCGGGAAGCCTGCCCAGTTGCCTTCGGTGCAATAGCACTCGCCGATGGTGAGCACCTTTGCATTGGTAGTGCCGTCGATGAGGAAACTGGTTTCTCTCTGGAACGGCACTTCGCCCAACAATTTCAGCGGTACGCGATCTTCACGCAGAACCTGCGGCGCGGTTTTCTCCGCAACAGGCGTGCCGCACACAGCGATCTTGATATGGTCGATCGCTTCGATTACGAGCGCCTGCTCGCGCGGCATATAAAAGCTCTCTGCTTTGCGGTTTTCAAACACGTTGGCACGGTTGCCGACGTTCTCATACACTTCGTCATTCACTTTAACGTTACAATGACCTTCCAGCATAATGAACGCCACTTCATTTTCACCGGTTTCAAAAGGCAGACTCTCGCCTGCATCCAGTTCAATGATGCCGAATTCGAGTTTCTTGAGCGAACATTCGCCGATCTTGCAGATCGGGGTATAGCCTTTTTGCGGCACATACGCTTTCTTATAATTATAGCTCATAACCGTTCTCCTTCATGTATTGTTTGGTGGTTTCAAACGTCGGCACACTCTCTCGCGCGCCAACGCCCGTGCATTTGAGGCCCGACACGGCGCTGGAGAAATGACAACATTTGAGGAAGTCAAAACCTTTCACAACACCTGCCGCGAAAGCACCGTGGAACACGTCTCCCGAACCGTTGGAGTCTACCACTTTGGCAGGATAGATGGGGTATGCGGTAACGGTCTCGCCGTCATACAGGATACCGCCACGCTTGCCTTGGGTAATGACCACCACCTGCGGATGATACAATTCCATCAATCGTTTTGCCGCATCCTCCGCTGTGTTGCAACCCGTATGACCGAGCGCAAATTCTTCAGAGGGGATCATAATGTCGGCGAGCGGCAACAAGCGTTCTACGCCGTCATACAAACCGCCGCAATCGTACAGCACTTTCGTGCCGTTCTCGTTGGCGATTTTCGCCGCTTCTACCGCCGCGTCCAGTTCATTGCCGTCCACCATCAGCAGTTCGGCATCGGCAATTGCCTGCTTTTGCGTTTCATTCAAAACAAGCGGCGGTAAATCGCCTTTGTCAAACACGCAGGTGCGCGAGGTACTGTCTGCACACAACCACAGCACCGATGCAAACGAGCGATAGCCCGCTTTCACATCGACAAGGTCGGTGGCAACGCCGTATTTTTCAAAATCGGCTTTCAAGAACTGTCCTCCGCTGTCATTGGACAACACGCCGATATACGCCGTGTCCTCCCCCAACTTCTGCGCCGCAACCAGACCCGTCGCAACAGGGCCGCCGCCTGCACATTTGGAAGAGGTAGCACGCATTTTGGTGTCCTCACGCGGATAGGTCGGGATAGTATACAAGGTGTCAAACACGTTGGCACCGATACCTACTATTTTCGCCATAGCTTACGCCTTTCCGTTGGCGCCGACGAGGTGGATCTTATCCAGCGCCAAAGCTTTCACTGCATCGATGGGTTTCTTCATGAACAGATCGATGGCAAGACTTCTGTTCGGGTCTTGCAAGCTCTCCAGTGTTGCATCCGCAAAGGTGCAACACACGTCGGTGCCGATGTTCATTTTGCGGACACCTGCTTTGATAGCGGCTTTCACCTGATCGTCCGGGATGCCGGAACCGCCGTGCAGAACCAGCGGAATACCGCCGGTCGCTTCACGGATCGCTTTCACGCGATCGATATCGAGGCAGGGGGTCTTTTTGTAATGACCGTGCGCATTGCCGATGAGCACTGCCAAGCAGCAAACGCCGGTTTCCTTGACGAATTTTGCCGCTTCTGCGGGATCGGTGTACTCTTCCATCGTGTCGTCATTGACGCTGCCGATATGGCCGAGTTCGCCTTCCACGCCCACATCGATGGCATTGCAGATATCCACGATGTGCTTGGTGTTGGCAATGTTTTCTTCAAAAGGATGCACCGAACCGTCATACATGATGCCGGTAGCGCCCCAGTACAGCAATTTCTGCGCTTCCAGTTCGGACGGACCGTGATCGAGATGGAAGCAAACCGGAACGCTTGCCTTTTTCGCCGCCGCCAAAATGGCGGGTGCAAGATAATAACCGACCTCTTCGTTCACGAGACGGGGATACATCTGAATGATAACGGGCGCTTTGGCTTCTTCTGCCGCTTTGATAACGCCCATCACGGTTTCTACGTTATAGACGTTAAAAGCAGGAACACAATAGCCGCCTTCTTCCGCCATACCGATGATGGTTTTGAGATTTACTAACATTCCGCGTTCCTCCTTAACCCAAGATCAAATCTTCGAGAGACAGGATCGCCACGTCTTCCGCAACCGCTTTCAGAGAAACATATTCCGAAACGCAAGCGGTTACGATGGTGTCAGCACCGATGCTCTTCGCGTTGAAGATGCGGCGAGCCGCCACCTTCTTGATGATTTCGGGCATATACTGTGCCATCAGAATGTTACCTGCCCACACAGTTTCCGCGCGATTGAGCAGCATTTCGCCGAGCACCGCATACGCCATCACGATCTCACGTGCTTCTTCGGTTTCTTCGAGGTCGCGAGCGAGCTGATACGGATCCTGGAACACAACCGCTTTGCCGCTGTTTTTCGCTTCCAGTTTGCCCTCTTTGAGCAACTGAGCCACAAACGCAGTGTAGGTTACCACTTTCGCGGAAACGTCCACGCCATACTCTTTATACAACTGTTTGATCGCTTTCGCGTCGGTGGGATCATATACCACAACCGTGCCAAAATCGTTCAGCATTTTAGCGCAAGCAGCCATCTGCTCTTTGGTTTCATTGGCAGCGCCGATGAGGAAGTCGAGCTGAGCACCGCTCGCTTTTTCGTCTTCCAGAACGGTGAACTTCACGCCTGCTTTATCCAGTACGTCGATGGCTTTTTTCGCCTGCTGGCAAGCCATAAATTTCGCATCCACGCCGAGCAGGAGGAGGGTGTCCTCTTTCGCGGCGTGCGCTTTGATAGCGGCGGTGAGGGTGTCGCAGGTTGCAGTTTTGCCGTATGCGTTACCGGTAGCAAGGCAGTTCTCCACCAAAGTCATGATGTAGGACGGCAGTTTGCCTTCCATAGCCGCGAGCAAACGGGTTTCTTTGGTGAACATCACCGGATCCCAACCGGTGATACAGTCATGCACGCAAGCGCCGCAGGTGCAGCACTCGTAAATGTTATCCATGATTTCCGCAAGATCGATCGCCTCACGGTTGACGAGCGAGATGCCCAGCGCTCTCGCACGGGCGGTATTTCTTTCCTGACCGGTTGCATTGCCGATGGGACAAATATGGTGGCACATCCAGCAAAAACGGCAGGAGTCCACATGCTGTTTACATTTATCAGACATCATCATAGTGTTATCCTCCCTCTTACAGACCCAGTTTGAACGGATTCATAATGCCGTTGGGGTCAAGCGATTTCTTGAGACCTTCGAATACCTGCATAGCCGGACCGTACTGTTCTTTCATCAAACGGCCGAGTTTGATGCCGACGCCGTGGTGATCGTTGACAACGCCGCCGTGAGCGAGCGCCGCACGCACACCGCAGGTCCAGATCGCCTGATGCAAGCGGAGCGCTTCCACCGGATCTTGCGGCACGTCTTTGCCTTCCACGATGAAGCGGTCGTAAATCATCGAACCCCACTCATACCAGTGAGAGAAGTGCGCGATGAACTTCGCCTGCGGGAAGTTGGTTTCAATGGCTTCTTTCATTGCCCAGTAGATCTCTTCGATCTTGCCGTAGGGAGCGATGGTGTCCATAGTACCGAACATCTGCGGGATGTCCATCATATGACCGGGATAGAAGAAGGTGATCTTCTCTTTCCACCATTTCTCGCCGTATTCGGAACCGAGGTCTTCAGCACCGTATTTTGCAAAGGTCTCGAGCAGGATCTTCTCCTCCACTTCGACCATTTCTTTGACGCCTTCGTAAGCGATGTTCATGAACGCACCCTTGCGTTCCACACCGACGATCTTCTTGATGAGAGAAGCGGTTTCCGCTTCGTCATACAAACGCATAACGGAGGGCTTGAATTTCTGCAGCAGTTCACGGGAAGCTTCGAAAGCACCGTGCATATCCTGGAACAGGAAGCCGCGGAAACGGCGTTCTTCAGGCTGATCGAAAATGCGGATCTGCGCTTTGGTGATAACACCGAGCGTGCCTTCCGAACCGATGAAGATCTGGTTCAGGTCGGGGCCTGCCGCATGCTTGGGAGCGGAAGAAGTTTCGATGATGTCGCCGTTGGGAAGAACAACTTCCATTTTCAGCACCATATCGTCGATCTTGCCGTATTTGGTAGACACAACGCCGATACCGCGGTGCGCCAAGAAGCCGCCCACGGTGGAGCAGGTCAAGGAAGAGGGATAGTGCATGGTCGCTTTGCCCACTTCGTTAGCCGCCCATTCGATATGTTTGTAGATCGCACCGGTGCCGCACTCGATGTACATACCCTCTGTGTTCACTTCGTAGATTTTGTTCATTCTCTTGGTGTCGAGGATGATGCCGCCCGCAACCGGGATAGCACCGCCCTGCGTGCCGCCGCCTGCACCCCAAGTGGTAACGGGGATTTTGTAGTAGTTGGCGATTTTGAGCACTTTGGAAACTTCTTGTGCATTCTCGGGGCAAACAACAAAGTCCGCCTCGGGCATACGGCAACCACGGTCCGCCCACATTCTGGACAGCCAATAGTAGTCGACGCTGTGAGTCGTTTTGTCGATGGTTCTGGTGGAGCAATTTTCCTTACCGACTGCATCTTCCAGCTCGGTCAGGATCATCGCAAACAAAAATTCGTTCATTTGATACTGCATGTTTCTGTTCTCCTTTATTTAATAGTTTTATCAACTTTGAGCGCGGGATAATATTTGCAGAATTCTTCGAATTCTTTGCGGTAATCGCCTTCGATCTCCACGAAGTGATGAATGTAAGGACCATCAATCAGGCGATCTTCCACCGCCTGCAGATCTTCAAATTCACCCCACAGGTACGTACCGTGAGTCTGGGGACCGGGCGTGGTGTTACAAACCAGCGGCAGCACCATATAATCACCGCTCTCCTGATCGATACGCGCAACGGTGTAGGTGCCGTCTTTGGCACGGAACCATTCACGCTGATTGACCAGGCGCGCTTCGCTGTCGAGCGCTTTCTGCGAGAGCGGGAACGGGCCGCAGTGCCACAACAGTTCTGCGTTTTTGTTTTCGGGATGGCGCACGGTGAACTCACCGAACAACGGTTTGCCATCACCCATGGTCGCCGCTTTCAGAAGCACCATGGTCATGGCGCAGTGCATATCGCTTTCGCAGGAAATGAGATAGCCCATATCATTGAGGTAGCCGTACACTGCACACGGTGCCAGACCGTCGTACATCACCAGCGTTGCCGTCCAGCATTCCGCCGAAATGACGTCCAGATCGTATTCTTCAAAGAAGCTGATGTAGGTAAGCGCCAGCGCCGCCATCTTATCGAGATATTTGGGGGTCAGGTCGTCCATCGTGTAATTGTCGATGAAATACTGTTTGACCTTCGCGATCTCGTCGGTTTTCTGTTCCATTTCTTTCATGCGCTGCTCGATGTGTGCGAAGTTGAATGCTTTGATGCGCACGCCGAACTTCTCCATCAACTCGCCCTCGTTCCAGATGACCGAATAGAACGGTGCCGGACGAGAACCGAACTGACCGATGCGGATGCTCTCAAAGTTTTTCACCATACAGGCAACACGCACGAAACGTTCAAAGCCTTCTTTGAACTCATCCGATTCCACACGGCAGCAAGGCAGGTGCGAGAACGGAATGTGATACCGCTGGAACTGACGGGACACGCCGAACAGACCGCACTGCGAATCGGTGGGACGCATACCATCTACATAATATTCGTCATCCAGCGGCGCCCACAAAAGGCACGGCTTGCCGAGCGCTTTGGCGATATCGGCGGCGGCTTCTTCGTTGCCGAAGTTGCAGTTGATGATCATCACCGCATCCACGTTTTCTTTGCGGAAACGTTCCACCACTTCTTTCGCAGAAGCATCGTCAAACACGAGATCTTCAATGCCGATGCCTTTGTTATCCACAAAGGATACTTTATCGGTGGTGAAGTTTTCCTCTATGTACTGTGTGAAGCGTTTGCCGCGCTGTTCAGCAGAGTACCAGGTGAGGAAAGTGCCGCGCGGACGGTCGGTGGTGTTTCGACGCATCGCCACAAGACCGACCTTGACATGATAGTTTAACATGGTTCATCCCCCTATCCATAATCTTTCGTTTTGATTGTAACAATCCACCCTTGTGTATTCAATGTTAAAATTGAAACATTTTTTGTAAAAAACGTTTCAATTTATCAAAAAGTGTGGTACAATCAAACCAAAGGAGTGAGCCGCATGAAGATCATCCCGTTTGAAGAATTGTATAACGCCGAGTTTTTCATCACCGAAGCACTCTCAAAAGGCCAAAACTGGTATACCAGAAACAACCTGTACTCCTGCATCGGTAAACCCAAGACTTCCCACACGTTATTGTGGTTTAAAAACTGTCGTGCGAAGATCACCGACCGCTACGGCAACACGATAGAAGCCGCCCAAAACCAAGTGGCTTTTATGTCAAAAAGCATCGAATATACGGTGGAATTTTTCGATACCTCCCCCACGGGAGACGACAGCGTTGTGTTCCATTTCCAATTATTCGACCAACTACGGGATGAGATATCCCCCACGCTTCTTCCGAAAATTTGTATAAAAAGAGTTGATGGAACGTTGGCACTTGCGATGGAAGCAGCCGCCGCAGAGTTCCAAAAAAACATCGTGTGCGTGCCGATTATCACCTCTGCTATCTATCAACTGCTGGGCGCCGCCTGCCAAAGACAGCGTCAAAGGGTGGTCAGCCACAAATATAAATATATCCGCGAAG
Organism: Acutalibacteraceae bacterium; assembly: GCA_045649855.1. GTDB lineage: Bacteria > Bacillota > Clostridia > Oscillospirales > Acutalibacteraceae > URNF01. The sequence goes on from JAZRQN010000101.1 coordinate 23,225, forward strand.
GTATCGAATTGATGGAAAACAACTCGGATCTGACCCTCAACGAGATTGCCGACATCTGCGGCGTGAGCGAGGGGCATTTCCGCAAGTTGTTCAGAGAATACAGCGGTGAAAACCCCGTGGAATTCCGTCAGAAGTACCGTATCGAAAAAGCCAAGCAACTGTTGTTGCTGGACACCCATTCCATCGGCGAGATCGCGGAAGAACTTCATTTTTCGGATATTTACCACTTCAGTAAAACGTTCAAAAAGATCACCGGCGTATCGCCGCTCCATTACATCGATCACATGAAATCGCTTGAATACTGATCAATCGCCAAAAAAATAAAGGAGATACACCGTGTGGTGTATCTCCTTTTTGTTTCTTATATACTGCTCGGCAACGCGGTTCGCATTTCGGATAGATGCTCGTCTACGCCAAACTGTACCGCGCGGAAACAGCCGTGTTCAAACGTCAGCTCGGAAACGGACGCGTTGCTGACCCACGGCGTCTTTTGCATATAGGAAAGCGGCTTTCCGCTCAATCGACATTGCATGCTGCGGATAGGGGTAGCGTGGGTGAACACGGCAATGGTCTTGCCGTCGTTTGCCGTCGCCAGACGGCGTAGCGTTTCATATATGCGTTCGCTCATTTCGGCAACCGATTCGCCATTCGGGCAAACGGCGTTGCCTATATCATTGATCCACACCGCCCATTCTGCCGGGTGAGTATCTTTGATGCCAAAGAAAGGCGCACCTTCCCACTCGCCTGCGGAAATTTCACGCATACCTCGCTCGGGATATACGGGCAATCCGATCATATCAGCCAAATGCACACCCGTGCAGGATGCGCGGCGCAAATCGCTGGCATAAATCGCGTCCACCTGATAGGTGTCCGCAATAAACCGTGCGGTGCACTCTGCTTGTTCATGTCCGCGCGCGGTCAATGCCGCATCATAATTGCCTGCGAATACATTGTTGAGATTGGCGGTGCTTTCCCCGTGGCGTATCAACAGCACCTTGGTCATCGGCGTGCATCCCCTTTGCATCATCACTTTGGTTCAATACAAACAGAAGTATACTGTAAATCATATAGAAAGTCAACCGCGGTATTTGCCGCGATTTCACTCTTTCACAAATTTTATAAATTACAGTTGACAAACACCAAAAAATACAGTATAATAGCGAGGCTGTAAAAAGAATATCGAGATGTAGCGCAGTTTGGTAGCGCGCTTCGTTCGGGACGAAGAGGCCGCAGGTTCGAATCCTATCATCTCGACCATGTTGAATGTTCATAACGGACCCCACCGTTATGAACATTCTTTTTTATGCACATTAGTGTTTGGAGCGGGTTTTGCCTGCTCTTTTTTGTTATGCCGGTAACGCTTTGGGTATATACGAAACTGCCACACCTTGCCTTGTATCCTTTGTCAAAGGCCGTGTGAAGGCGCTTTCGGGGATTTCTATATACCCTACGAATCGGTAGAATATTACAATTCGCTGGGTTTTGTATTTTCCTTCGCCTTCGGTTTCGTGGACTTCAATGTGGTCAATAAGCTCGCGAATCAGCGGCGCAGTTATGGTTTTCATCTCCATAAACTTACGAATTGCCCCTAAAAACATTTCTTTATGGAAAACCTTCTTGTCCAACTCATCGAGTCGCATTTTGAGATTTATAATCTTCTTTTTGAGTTCAGCTTTCTCATTTTCGTATTTGTGGGACAGTTCCATAAAGAATGAATCTGTGACTTTGCCCGACACATTATCCTCATAAAGCCTTTCGTAAAGTTCATCGATCTTCTTGATTCTTGCTTGACTTTGTTCAATGGTGGACTTAGTGTGTTTCTGCTCAGTCAACATATCCTTGTTGGTTTTATCGGCAATAAGTTGAGCAAACCCATCTTGGTCATACCGTAAGAAATCCGCAAGTCTTTGAAGTTCGTAAGTTACTACCTCTTGAATTGCATCGGCACGAACATAATGTCTTGTTTGACAAGTACCTCTGTAATCCTTAACGTAGTTTGAGCAACTGAAATAATGAATATCCTTATTCTTGGTATTGATATGGAACCAAAGTTTACTTTTACAATCGGCGCAGTAAAGTAAGTCGGCAAACATATTCTTGGGGATTTCTTTAGACTTGGGCGCTCTGCGTTTAGTGGTTTTGGTTAGCTTTTGCACCTGCTCAAAAGTTTCGCGGTCTATGATCGGTTCGTGAACGTCTTTGAACACCATCCAATCCTCTTGAGGTTTGAGGATTCGCTTCTTGTTTTTAAAGGATTTGGAATAGCTTTTGAAGTTAATAACATCACCACAGTATTCTTGTTGAGATAGGATTTTTGCGATAGAGGTTTTGCACCACTTGTAAGGGTTGGGTTGCTTTATTTTACCGCCTCTCGGTAGTCCTTTGGATTGCCAATAAGCCATTGGAATTAACACCTGCCTTTCTTGTAAGATTCTTGCAATGGTTTCATTGCCTTTGCCCTCTAAACACATCTTGAAAACATCACGAACAACCGCTGCGGCTTCGGGATCAATTATCCACTTCTTTTTGTTTTCAGGAGATTTCATATACCCATATGGCGGTTGGGCTAACGGTTCACCAAGACTACCTCTCGTTCTATGAGCAGACCTCACTTTTCGGCTAATATCTTTGGCATAGAGTTCGTTTATAACATTACGGATTGGAGTAAAATCATTATCGTCATCGTTGCTATCCACACCATCGTTAACTGCTATGAAACGCACGTCCTTTTCAGGAAAGTATTGCTCGGTGTAGTAGCCGACTTGAAGATACTCACGACCAAATCGGGACATATCTTTAACAATAATGGTTGAGATATATCCGAGTTCGACATCCTCAAATAATCGCTGAATATCCGGACGATTGAAGTTGGTTCCCGTGTAGCCATCGTCCTCATAGAACTTGATGTTTTGAAATCCGTGTTCCTTTGCGTATTTAGCGAGCATTCGCTTTTGGTTTTTAATAGAATTACTTTCACCCTCTTTACCGTCATCACGAGATAATCGGCAGTATAGAGCAGTAATCCCTAAATTTTCTTTCGACTGCATTAGTCCTCCTTTCCGACAGTCGAGCACATATATTCCGTATCAATATTATCTGTTGTTGGCGCATCTGTCCAATCTGTGAAATCGCTTGTAACAACTCTTGCTAATCGCTCTTTAATACCGACCTTTTCTTTTGTGGGCAAAAAGGATGAAGAAACTACATACTTGACCTTGCCGATTTTATATACCCGTTCGCCGCCAAGACCTACAATAAATCCCATTCTAATCACCTCGCATCCATTTGCTTGTTGCGATAATTTTTCTCGCAAAGTTTAATAATTTCGTCTTCCATTTGCTGAAGTGTGTAAGATTTCGGGAAGAACTTTCTAATCTTTTCGGTTTAGATATGAAGCCTTTCTCTTTGGTTGGCTTTCAGTTCACTCAAAATCTCGGATATGGACTCAGGGGTTAAACCATCCTTTTGGCTTATATCTTTTAAACGCATTGCTTGAGAAAGGTTGGGTGTTGCACCCACAACTTCCATAACTTCAAGCAGATCGCCTTGCTCAATATCATTTAGGAAGGATAATTCAACTGCAGGAGTAAATGCGATTTTACCCTCATCCACCATATCTAAAAGTTGTTTGTTGAGTTTGGTTAAACGAATATATCTTTTGATTTGCGAAGCACTTTCCCGAGCACGAATCCACTCTCTAGTATCTTCCGGTCCAACTTGGTCCGGATCTATATTTTTCCTTTTGAGCGCTTCATTCCGCATTTTATAAGCGAATGCCTTTTCGCTTGGTAAGATGTGTTCTCGATTGAAATTGCTATCCACGACTGCGACAATGGCGGTGTCTTTGTCCATAGAACAAATCAAGGCAGGTACTTCTGAAAGTCCTGCCTTTTTCGCTGCAAATATTCTTCTGTGTCCGGATATGATTTCGTAATTCTCGGTGCCTTCAATTGGTCGTACCACAACGGGATTGATGATACCACTCTTGTGTATGCTTTCAGTTAAAGCCACCATATCCCAATCGTCCACCACCTTGTAT
>JAZRQN010000102.1:0-1752 GCA_045649855.1 Acutalibacteraceae bacterium
CATCTTGTACCGACGGTAGCCGTACTTCGCGTACAACGCACGCAAGGCAAAGATGATCTTTTCGTCGTTTCTCAAATAGTTTTTCAAATCATTCACCCAGTTTCTGCAAAATGGTTTCATAGCCGCCGCCACCGTATACCACACAGCGATTGACACGGCTGATAGTAGCGGAAGAAGCACCGGTCTCTTCGGACACGGTCGCATAGTTTTCTTTGTTCAGCAACAACTGCGCCACACGCAATCTCTGCGTAAGGTCTGCCACTTCCTTCGCGGTCAGCAGATCTTCCAGCAACAGCCGCGCCTCCTGTTCGGTTTCGACAGATACCAAGGCTTTCAATAAGATCTCGGTATCTTCGCGGTCAAAAATACTCATACCACACCTCACGGATTCTTTATCACTTTAGTTCGCTAATGTGGTATAGTATATAGCAGATATTCTTCTCTGTCAAGGGTTTTTGAAAGAAAAAGAACATTTTTATATACATTTATATAATTGTATATAAGATAACAAAAAAATACCGTGATTTCAACCTTTTTGGCTTGCTTTTTATCGGAAAAATCGGTATATTGAAAACAAAGGAGTGTGTTTTTACCATGATTTTGAAAAACGGTACCTTTATTCGGGATACAAACGGCGATATTCTGCACGCACACGGCGGCTTTATGCTGTATCACGAGGGATTTTATTACTGGTACGGTGAAAACCGCACCGATAATACCTACGTCTCCTGTTACCGCTCGTCCGACCTGCAGAATTGGGAATTCCGCAACCATATTTTGACCACCGATTCCAAAACTGCGCCGCTGACCTACCCCACCGACCTTTCGCTCCTAAACAACGGCGACAAGGTGAATATCGAACGCCCGAAAGTGATGTATTGCGAGAAAACGGGGCAGTTCGTGATGTGGGCGCACTATGAAAACGGCAAAAACTATCTGTGCGCGGCGGCGGCGATCGCCACCTGCGACACCCCCGACGGCGATTTTGTGTATCGCGGCAGTTTCAATCCTTTTGGTTCGATGTCCCGCGATTGCACCCTGTATACCGAGGACGGCGTTACCTATTTCGTATCCGCCGCCAACGAAAACGAAGACCTGCACGTGTATCGTCTCTCCGACGATCTGCTCGCCGCCGAAGAATTGGTCAAAAAGCTGTACGTCGGGCAACTGCGCGAAGCACCCGCCTTTTTCCGCGAGGGCGGCAAAACCTATCTGCTGTCCTCTTACTGCACCGGTTGGAAACCCAATCAAGGCAAATACGCGTTTGCGGACAGCATCCTTGCCGACTGGTCGCCTTTGTATGACCTCGGGGATGACACCACTTTCCGTTCGCAACCGGCGTTTATGCTGAACGTAGCAGGACAGCACATTTATGTCGGCGACCGCTGGGGCGGCAGTAATTGGGATCTGGAAGAGAACACCTTTGACTACTTCCAATCCTCCTATTATTTCTCTCCCTTGCAGGTGGATGGTGAAACGGTGATATTGCCGCCCGTGGACACCTATGAGATCTCGGCAGAAAACGGTATGAAGATTTAAATAAAAAGACCGCCTTAGGGGTGTTGCGGTTAGGGATTGGCAAACCCCTCGCCTCCCTCTTAGAGGGAGGTGGATTTTGCCGTAGGCAAAAGACGGAGGGAGTGTTCCCAATCAACTCCCTCACCGCCTACGGCGGAGCTCCCTCATTGAGGGAGCCGACAATAATGTCTACAAAACATTAGAGGAGATGCACAAACTTGTGCATCTCCTCTG
>JAZRQN010000103.1:0-9585 GCA_045649855.1 Acutalibacteraceae bacterium
ATGAGCATAATTTGCTTCGTGGATGTTTGCACCAATAGAGGTTGCAGAACGCTCCAACTGATTAACGAGAGAATAATGTCCTTTGATAGTTTCGCAGAGCTTGATAATTTTAATGGCAAAATCCATAGACAAATCGACGAGTTTGTTTTCTTTCACATTGATCACCTCTGCAGATATTATAACATATTGAATGAAATATTGCTACGCAATATGAAATAATCCTGCGGATTATGAAATATTTTGCCAGAGCGGCAAAATGTGAAATAAAATAAATCCCTCATACGCCGCAGCGTATTTCATAGCGACAGCTATTTCATAACGCGAAGCGTTATTTCACAAATCCCGCAAGGGATTTATTTCATTGAAAAGAAAACACCCTTTGCCTCCCCACAAAGGGTGTTTTCTTTTCTGGCGCGCCCGAAGGGATTCGAACCCCTGACCTTTTGATTCGTAGTCAAACACTCTATCCAGCTGAGCTACGAGCGCATTTCTTGTCAACGCACATTATTATAACCACTATGTTTGCAATTGTCAAGCAAAAGTTTTTAAAAATCAAAAGAATGTTACGTCTTTTGGAAAATTTTCCTTGAAATCGCTTGACAAAACGTTGTGGCGGTGGTATATTGTTTGCAGTTAGCATATGCTAACACGAAACAGAAAGGTGGGTTTTGCATGACGTTGCGAGATGCAGAAATCGGAAAAGAATATATTGTCAGCGCTGTTGCGACCGATGACACCGAGCTGGATGCGTTTTTGTTTTCACTTGGTTGTTACAGTGGCGAGCCCATCACCGTCATTTCTCATTCGAGAGGCGGCAGTATCGTGTCCATTAAGGACGGCAGATACAGTATAGACGTTCCGTTGGCAAAGGCCATTCACATTTGACCGCGGCTGCGGTTTTCTTTTCGCCGATTGGTTAGTGGATGCTAACCGACGGATTTCGCCAACGGGAACAGGAGGAACGACTATGAGAATTGCTTTCGCGGGCAACCCGAACAGCGGTAAAACCAGTATGTACAACGCGCTCACAGGTAAAAACGAGCACGTGGGCAACTGGGCAGGTGTAACGGTTGAGAAAAAAGAAGGCGTCATCAAAAAGAGCATATACAGTGAGGAAGAATTGGTGGCGGTGGATCTGCCCGGTGCGTATTCCATGTCCCCCTATACGGCGGAAGAGAGCGTTACCAGCGTGTATATCCAAAACGAGAACCCCGATGTGATTATCAACATTGTGGACGCGACCAATCTGAGCCGCAGTTTGTTTTTCACAACACAGTTGTTGGAGTTGGGCATCCCGATGGTGGTGGCGCTGAACAAAAGCGACATCACCCATAAAAAGCGCACCGAAATCGACGTGGCGGCGTTGTCCAAAGAGCTCGGTTGCCCCGTCATTGAAACGGTTTCCACTTCGAGCAAGCAGGAAGGTTTGGCAGAGGTGGTCGCCGCCGCTGTCAGTATCAAAGGCACGTGGCAGGATGCACCGTTTGTACAAGGTGCTGTGGATTTTTCTGATAAAGAAGCAGGAAAAGCGGCGGACAGAGAACGTTTTGCCTACGTCAAAGATGTGGTCAAAGCGGTTGAAAAACGCCGTATCCGTGTGGGCGAGCGCAACGTGCAGGACAAGATCGATAAACTGCTCACCAACAAGTGGCTGGGCATTCCGATCTTTGCCGTGGTGATGTATTTGGTGTTTATGATCTCCCAGAACTGGCTGGGTTTGTGGTTGGCAGAAGGCGTGGAGGGCACGTCCTTTCCCGGTCTGGTCGGCTACATCAGCATGTTCAAAGAGGTGGTCGCCGTCTGGATGGACGGTGCAAACGATCTGTTGCAGGCGTTTGTGCTGGAAGGTATGATTGAGGGCGTCGCCGCCGTGGTCGGCTTTTTGCCGTTGGTGATGGTGATGTATTTCCTCATCGCATTGCTGGAAGATTGCGGATATATGGCGCGCGTCAGCGTGGTGCTGGACCCTGTTTTCAAAAAGGTTGGTTTATCGGGCAAATCGGTCATTCCGTTTGTCATCGGCACGGGCTGTGCCGTTCCGGGTGTGATGGCTTGCCACACCATCCGCAACGAGCGTGAGCGTAGAGCGACCGCTCTGCTTGCCCCCTTTATGCCGTGTGGCGCAAAATTGCCTGTCATTGCGTTGTTCGTGGGCGCATTCTTCCCCGAACACGGGTATCTGGGCACGGCGATGTACTTTATGGGCATCGTGGTCATTTGGCTGTGCGCGCTGATGGTGAATGCCATCACGGGATACAAAGCCAAGAAATCCTATTTCATCATCGAACTGCCCGAATACAAAGCGCCGTCGTTGTGGCGCGCGACAAAATCCATGTGCTCTCGCGGCTGGTCGTATATCGTCAAAGCAGGCACCATCATTTTGATTTGTAATTTCCTTGTATATCTGATGCAGGAATTTAACTGGAGTTTCGGTCTTGCCACCGATCCCGCCGATTCTATCCTTGCCACCATTGCAGGTCCGATCGCATACGTGATTGCCCCCTTGGTCGGCGTGGTGGCGTGGAGATTGGCGGCTGCCGCCGTTACAGGTTTCATTGCCAAAGAATGTATCGTCAGCACCCTCGCCACCTGCTTTGCGTTTGAAGCGGTGATGAACGAGGAGTTGGCGGCTTTGGATCACGCAGGTTCGGTGATTGCAGGCAATATGGGCATCACCGCCGTTGCCGCGCTCGCGTTTTTGATGTTCAATCTGTTCTCACCGCCTTGCTTTGCGGCGATCGGCGCGATGAACAGCGAACTGAAAAGCAAAAAATGGTTGTTTGGCGGCGTTGCGTTGCAGCTGGGTGTGGGATACACCATCGGTTTTCTCGTGTTCTTCTTCGGCAACCTGATAGTTGGCGGAGATATGGGTCCGTTGTGGATGCCGATACTCGGTTTTGCGATCGTGGCGGCGTTTGCGCTCACCATCATACTGCTGATCACGCGTGCCAAACGGCAGGTGCGCGCCGAAAACGTACAAAAAGCAAACGCGATTAAGTAAAGGAGGGTACTGTATGCACCCCAAAGACGTTGTCATTCTTTTGATCATCATACTCATTCTCGGCACGGTGGCGGTGTATCTGTACCGCGTGAAGAAAAAAGGTGCAAAATGCATCGGTTGTCCCGATGCTTGCAATTGTTGCAAAAAACAATGTGATTGCACGAAAGAGAAATAACAAAAAACGGTGTGGTGAAACCACAGCGTTTTTTTGTTACTGTTCACTGAACATATCCTTGCCGACATAGCATACGGGGCATTTGAAATCATCCGGCAGATCTTCAAATTTCGTGCCGGGCGCAATACCCAGTTCGGGTGCGCCTGCTTCCTCGTCATACACCCAGCCGCACGGTTCACAAACATATTTTTTCATATCAGAACACCTCCACCCATAGTATGGACGGTTCTGATGCATTTATTACTTGCAAAGTTCAGCGGCGAGCGCATCGATCTGCGCACTGCTTACATCGTTCAACGCGGAGATCATCTTGACGGTTGCCTCGGTATAGGTGAGGTTTTTGCTCTTTTCCAGCATCGCTTTCATCACCTTGGTCGCCTGCGGCGCCCAGGTGCCGTTTTCGATAAACGCCACCGTGCGATTGCTGTAATTGCGCTCGGTCAGATGATCGATAAAGGTGCGCATGAACGGGAAGATATCCGCGTTGTAGGTGGTGGTGGCAAGCACCATTTTGCTGTAACGGAACGCATCTTCCACCGCTTCCGCCATATCGCAGCGGGCGAGATCGTTCACCACCACTTTGGGGCAACCGTTCGTCTTGAGTTTGTCCGCCAGCGCCAGCACCGCCTTTTTGGTGTTGCCGTACACGGAAGTATAGGCGATGACAACACCCTCTTCTTCAGGCTGATAGGAAGACCAGGTGTTGTAGAGGCCGATGTAGTATCCGAGGTTATCAGTGAGGACAGGACCGTGCAACGGGCAGATGGTCTGAATATCCAGACCTGCCGCTTTTTTGAGCAGAGCCTGCACCTGCACGCCGTATTTGCCGACGATGCCGATGTAATACCGTCTTGCTTCGCACGCCCAGTCCTCATCCGTGTCCAGCGCGCCGAACTTGCCGAATCCGTCCGCCGAGAATAACACTTTATCGGTGCTGTCGTAAGTAACGATGACTTCCGGCCAATGCACCATCGGTGCGGTAACGAACGTGAGGGTGTGGTTGCCCAGACAAAGTGTGTCCCCCTCAGCGACGACCACGCGGCGGTCTTCATACGACACGCCAAAGAAATTCTGCATCATCACAAACGCTTTGGCAGAGGAAACGATGGTTGCGTTGGGGTATGCATTTGCAAAGTTGACGATGCCTGCGGAGTGGTCGGGTTCCATATGTTGCACGATGAGATAATCAGGAGCTTTGTCGCCGAGTTCAGCACGGATATTGTCAAGCCACCGGGCGGTAAAGTTGACGTCCACCGTGTCCATTACGGCGATCTTGTCGTCCAGAATGATGTAGGAATTGTACGCCATACCGTTGGGGACGATATATTGACCCTCAAACAGATCAATCTGATGATCGTTGACACCGATATAGCGGATATCATTTGTAATTTGCATATTGTTTTCACCTCGTTTGACAGTATACCAAAAAAAGCGGTATTTGACAAGAGAACGGATGAGATTTCCATCTCATCCGTTCTTTTTTTTCGAATCGTATCAGGTAGTCAATCCCGTGTCGCGGGATTGTGCGGTGTACAACTGGTAATAAGCACCCTTTTTTGCCATCAATTCGTCGTGCGAACCACTCTCCAAAACGCCGTGATCGGCGATGTATAAAATACGATCACAGTTTTTGATGGTGGACAAGCGATGCGCGATGATGAAAGAGGTGCGATCCTTGAGCAAAGCGGCAATGCCTTGTTGCAGCAGTCGCTCGGTCTTGGTATCGATGGAGGAGGTCGCTTCATCCAGGATGAGGATTTTGGGATCGGACAACAAGGTGCGCGCGAATGCAATCAGTTGTCGCTGTCCCTGGGACAGGGTAGAACCACGTTCATTGACAGGTGTGTTATATCCTTTTTCCATTCCCTCGATAAAGTCGTGCGCGCACACCGCTTTGGCGGCGGCGATGACCTCTTCGTCAGTGGCATCCAAACGCCCGTAACGGATGTTGTCCATCACCGTACCCGAGAAAATGAAACTTTCCTGCATCATGATACCCTGCTGCCTGCGCAGAGAAGCGAGGGTAACGCCTCGAATGGAATACGTATCATCCAGCACGATATCGCCCTCATCGATATTATAAAAACGGCTGATGAGGTTGACAACGGTGGATTTTCCTGCGCCTGTCGGGCCGACCAGTGCAATACTTTCGCCCGGTTTCACGTCAAAACTGACGTTTTTGAGAACAGGCACGCCCGGTTCATATCCGAACGTAACGTTACGGAACGAAACGCCGCCACGGATGGGAGGCAGAGGGGTGGCCTCCGGGATATCTTCCACCACCACGGGCTCATCCATCGTTTCGAAAATGCGTTCCAGATAGGCAATGTTGGTTACAAACTGGTTGTACACGTTGGCGAGGTTGGTAACAGGTTGCCAGAATCTGCCGACGTACTGCCCCATTGCGAGCAACACGCCGAACGATACGATGTCGCCGCCCGCAAAGTACACGCCTGCGATGTACAGAATGGTAAACGCGATTTGCTGTACGATGCCGGACACGCTGGTAACGGTGGTGTTGATATGGATTTGCTGCATCCACGCTTTGTGGTAATCGTTGGCAAGCCGCTGCTGCGTTTGGAGGTTATCCTCTTGATGTGCAAACAACTGGCTGACACGCACGCCCTCAATACTCTCCGCCAAAAACGCGTTGTAGTTGGAACTCTTGTTGGACACCGCCTGCGCGCGTTTGCGTTGCAGAGGGGTCAACAGCACGATCGCCAGCACAAAAAGCGGCAAAGCAATCATGGAAACGGACGCCAGTTTCACGTTGGTACGGAACATAAACACGGTGATGAACACGATGTTGAAAATATCGATGATGGTGTTGACCACGCCGCCGGATAACACTGTGGATACCGAGTTGACGTAGTTGACCACGCGCACCGAGATTTTGCCTGCAGGGCGACTGTCGTAATATGAAAACGGCAGTTTTTGCAGTTTTGCGAACAGATCTTTGCGAATATCATAGATGATATTCTGGCTTGCGTGTGCCATCATACGCATACGGATGACCGACAACACGGTGCTGATAACGTTGACCGCCATAAACGCGACGGCGAGTTTGATCAACCCCGAAACGTCCTTGTTCGGCACCGCCACGTCCAGCGCTTTTTGGGTGATTTTAGGGCCGAGCAGTGCAATGATACTGCCTATGGCAGAGAGAAGAAGTGCGACGATCATCAATACGCGGTTGCGCTTGACGTATTCCAGAGCGCGTTTTAAATGCACCCAGTTGAATGGGGTTTCCAAACGTTCGTCCTGGTCGAATTTGTTTCGTTTCATTGCAGCTCACCTCCCGTCAAGGGGATGTCGTTTTGGAGCGCATACGTTTCAAAATAATATCCGCCGTTTTTGACCAGTTGTTCGTGAGTGCCCATTTCGGCGATGCCGCCGTTGCCGAGCACCAGTATGAGATCGGCGTCTTTCACCGAAGAAATACGCTGGCCAATGATGATTTTGGTACAGGTGAAAGGCAGGCGGCGCAACTCTTCCTGGATATATTTTTCCGTTTCCATATCCAGTGCGGACGTGGTATCGTCCAGAATGAGAATGGCAGGTTTTGCCGCCATCGCGCGCGCCAAAGCGATGCGTTGGCGCTGACCGCCCGAGAGACCCACGCCGCGTTCACCGACCACTGTTTCATACCCCTCGGGCATACGTCTGGTAAATTCGGAAACCGCCGCGCGTTTTGCAAAGTCGCGCGCTTCTTCTTCGCTCATGGAGAAATCGCTGAACGCGATGTTGTTTTCAATGCTGTCCGAGAACAAAAACACTTCCTGCGTCGCAACACCGATTTTCGAGCGCAGTTCCTGCAACTTCCACTTGCGGATGTCGTCCCCGTCGATGAGGATGCGTCCCGCATTCACGTCGTACAGGCGTGAGATGAGGTGGATGAGGGTGCTCTTACCCGAACCTGTGGGTCCCATAATGGCAAGCGTGCCGCCTGCAGGTATGGAGAACGATACGTCTTTGAGCACGGGGGAGGCGGCATCGTATCCGAACGTAACCCCCTCGAACGTGATATCGCCGCGCATGGTGTCGTGCGATATGGCGTTGTCGGCATCCACGATGGTCGGTTCGGCATAATGGATTTCCATAATTTTTTGTGCAGAGGATGCACATCGTTGCATATCATCCATCAGAGGACCGACCATACGCAACGGGCCGGACAGCGCAAAGGATAGGGTGGTGAACATCGCGAGTTGACCTGCGGTGATGCGACCGTCCATAATGAAATAGCCGCCCACAAACACGGTGATCATCGACATCACGACCACCAAAGATTCCATGATAGGGAAGACGGTGAGCCACCGTTTGTTGAGTTTCAGGTGAATTTGACGGAACGAGCGGTTTTTCTCGTCAAACCGTTCGATTTCATACTCTTCGCGCACGAACGCTTTTACCACGCGGTTGGCGGTGATGTTTTCCTGTGCGGCGGCGTTCATCTGCGCCATTCTCTCACGCATTTCACGGAATCCGCCGCGCACCTTTTTGCGGTAGTGGGTCAACACCACCACGGTGGCAGGCACTACCGCCAACAGCATCAGGGTGAGTTCGGGACTTTGGAAGAAAAAGAAGATGAGTGCCGCAATCAGCAAGGTCGCAGATTCCACCAACATAAAAGAACTCCACGCCATCACGTGTCGGCAGTAATCCAGATCGCCCTGCAAACGGGTCATCAGATCGCCTGTGCGGTACTGATCATAAAACGGCACGTCCTGGAACTGCAATTTGCGGAACAGATCTGCGCGCACGTTCAAAATCATCTGTTGGGAAGATTTTTCCAGCAACACGATCATCAGGTGTCGGGTTCCCGTGCGCAAGATCTGCACACCCAACATCATTGCCAAAATAGGGATGAGCGGTGCGGGGTTTTTCGCAATGATGACGTCGTCATATAATTTGGAGGTAAGCCATGGGTCGATGAGTTGCATCACGCTGGCAAGTGCCGCCAAAAACAGACCGATATACAGAAAAACACGGTACTTTTTGCGGATATGGGTCAGCAACCATTTGATATATACCATACGTGTGCCCTCCTCGCGGTAAAAAACATACCCTTTCACCGCCTATTGTACTGATTTTCGCTGAAAACGCAATAGTTTTTCGGTTGAAAGATGCACGAAATTAGAGGAGGAAATTCGGCGTTTTTGACAAACGAGAAGTGAACAAATTATAAATTACTTTTTTGCGCACTTGACGGCAGGAAAACAAGGTTTTATAATATTGTATACTAATAGGCGAAAGGAACAGGGTAATCGTATGTTAACCTTACAAAATATCAGAAAAACCTACGTAACCGGCACCTCTGACGTGGATGCTTTGCGCGGCGTATCGCTCAACTTCCGCAAGAACGAGTTTGTGGCGGTGCTCGGTCCTTCCGGTTGCGGCAAGACCACGTTGCTCAATATCATCGGCGGTCTGGATCGATATACCGAGGGCGATCTTGCCGTGAACGGCAGATCCACCAAACATTTCAAGGATCGCGATTGGGATGCTTACCGCAACCATTCGATCGGTTTTGTGTTCCAGAGTTACAATCTGATTCCGCATCAGACGGTGCTCAAAAACGTGGAACTCGCACTCACTTTGTCGGGCGTTTCCCGTGCAGAACGCAAAAAGCGTGCCGCTGAAGCGCTGGAGAAGGTGGGGCTTGGCGACCAGTTACATAAAAAGCCCAATCAGATGTCGGGCGGACAGATGCAGCGCGTAGCAATCGCACGTGCGCTGGTTAACGATCCCGAGATTTTGCTGGCGGACGAACCGACGGGTGCTTTGGATTCTACCACCAGCGTACAGATTATGGAGATTTTGAAAGAAATCTCTGCCGAAAAACTCATTATCATGGTAACCCATAATCCCGAACTTGCCGATCAGTATGCCACCCGCACGGTGCAGTTGCTGGACGGTGAGGTGATCGCGGATTCCGATCCGTACGAGGGTATTCCGATTGAAGAGCCTGCCGGCAAAAAGCAGAAGCGTTCCCGTGAACAGCACGTATCCATGTCCTTCTTCACGGCGCTCGCTTTGTCGCTCAACAACCTGATGACCAAAAAAGCGCGCACCCTGCTCACCTCGTTTGCAGGCAGTATCGGTATCATCGGCATCGCGCTGATTTTGGCGTTGTCCCAGGGCGTGCAGGCGTACATCGATACGGTGCAGGAAGACACGCTTTCCACCTACCCGTTATCTATTGAACGCACCACCATGGATATGTCTGCCATGTTCAATGCCGGCGACGAAGAAATGCAGTGGAATCACGAAAAGGATGCGGTGTATTCCAACAGCAATATGACCTATATGCTCAATTCGATGATGCAGGGTGTGGTCAGAAATGATCTGGACGCTCTGCGCGAGCATCTGGAAAGCTCCGATGTCAATATTCAGCAGTACGTCAGTGATATCA
>JAZRQN010000104.1:0-4577 GCA_045649855.1 Acutalibacteraceae bacterium
GCCATCTGAAGCAGTACGACCCCGAAGAGGCTGTTGATCTGGTTGTGAAGACCGGCAAAGCCAAGTTTGACGAGACCGTAGAAGTTCACGTAAAATTGGGCGTTGACAGCCGTCATGCTGACCAGCAGGTTCGCGGCGCGGTCGTGCTGCCCAACGGCACCGGCAAAAACGTGCGCGTGCTCGTGTTCGCCAAAGGCGACAAAGTGGACGCTGCTCTGGCTGCAGGCGCTGATTTCGCAGGTTCCGACGAACTGGTCGCCAAAATCTCCGGCGGCTGGATGGATTTCGACGTTGTGATCGCAAGCCCCGACATGATGGGCGTTGTCGGTCGTCTCGGTAAAGTGCTCGGCCCCCGTGGTTTGATGCCCAACCCCAAAGCGGGTACCGTTACCCCCGACGTTGCGAAAGCTGTTACCGAAGCGAAAGCCGGTAAGATCGAATATCGTCTGGACAAAACCAACATCATCCACTGCCCCATCGGTAAAGTTTCCTTCGGCGTTGAGAAACTCCAGGAGAACCTCGAAGCGCTCATGGGCGCCATCGTGCGTGCGAAGCCCGCTGCGATGAAGGGTCAGTATCTCCGCTCCATCACCGTGGCGTCCACCATGGGCCCCGGCGTGAAGATCAACCACGCGAAATTCGGCGTGTAATTGATTTTTTGCGGAAATTTCATTTTAGGTATTGCAAAGTGTAAAACTTTGTGGTAGTATACCAATGCTGTTCTTCCACAGACAGCAGGTTTCTTCAAAGGTGTCTTTTGAAGATATAATCGGGATTCCCGGCCTGCCGAGGCAGAGAGCTTTAACGAAACCTGTGCAAACGGGTGTATTATGTTAATGCTGTCCCCTCATGTGGAATCACGTGAGGGGATTTTTTATTCACGGATGTAACGGCATACATTCGGAGTGTAAACTCCGAGGGTGACAAGATTTGAGCCGGTTACGGTTTCTCTTGCCGCCTTTTCCCGCTTTGCTTGCGCTCGTTTTTGTAAGGAGACGCCTTGCTACAGACATCACGCCCGGCCTTTCGAAAAATCTTCGAAGAGAAACTCTTCGACCTGACAAAGAGAGGATTTTTCGGAGAGGCGAAGCCGAAGAATGCAGTAATACAGTCGTATTACAAATGATGAGGCGAGAAAAAACGGAAAATGATCATTTGTCAGGCGTGACAGGTTTGAATCTTGTCACCCTATCTTACGGAGGTGAAAGGAATTGGCTAACGAAAAAGTGTTGCAGGAAAAACAGGCTCTCGTCGAAGAGTTGGCAGGCAAACTGTCCGCTTCTGTTGCCGGTGTCATTGTGGAATACAAAGGCATCTCGGTTGCTGACGATACCATCCTGCGTCGTAAACTGCGTGCAGCAGGCGTCGAATACTCGGTGGTGAAAAACACCATGCTGGGTCGCGCCGCTACGAAAGCGGGCCTGGAAGGTCTTGATGACGTTCTGAAGGGCACCACCGCTCTCGCTATCAGCGCAGAAGATCCCACCGTCGCCGCGAAGATCCTTTGCGATCAGGCGAAGGCGGACGAGAACTTCAAAGTGAAGGCCGGCTTCCTCGATGGCGCTGTCATCGACGCTGCTCGTGTAAACGAACTGGCGAAGCTGCCCAACAAAGAGGGTCTCATTTCCATGCTCATGAGCGTGCTGAACGGCCCCGTCAGAGGCCTCGCGGTTGCTTTGAACGCGATCGCAGAAAAGCAGGGTGCAGAAGCTCCTGCTGCTGACTAATTCAAAACTATAAGTAAAAATGGAGGATTTTATCATGTCTGAGAAAATCACTGCTCTCGTAGAAGAGATCAAAGCTATGTCCGTTCTGGAAGTTGCAGAGCTCGTTAAAGCTCTGGAAGAGGAGTTCGGCGTTTCCGCTGCTGCTCCGGTTGCTGTTGTTGCTGCTGCTGACGGCGGCGCTGCTGCTGCTGAAGAGAAGACCGAGTTCGACGTGGAACTCACTTCTGCCGGCGATTCCAAAATCAACGTCATCAAAGCTGTTCGCGAAGTTACCGGTCTCGGCCTGAAAGAGGCGAAAGAGCTGGTCGACGGCGCTCCCAAGATGGTCAAAACCGGCGTGTCCAAAGACGAAGCCGAGTCCATCAAAGCGAAGCTCGAAGAAGTCGGCGCGAAAGTGGAACTCAAATAATTTTCCTTTCAACCGTGAAAGAAGTGTGGAGACACCTCCACACTTCTTTTTTTGTTTTCACAAAACGTCGCCCCTGCAGCCTTATCGCTTGATTTTGTCAAAAATGACAGAGTTTTTTTTGATAAATCGGCGTTTTGCCGATTGACAAAAGCATGCGGATAAGAGTATTATTATACTGTATTATTATCTTTGGCGATAGATGTCAGAGAGGAAACAAAAGGAGAGAGAAATATGAAAAAGACGAGAATTCTGCTGTCTGTAGCACTCGTTCTGACCCTGCTTGCCGGTATGTTCGCTGTCAGCGGTTTCACCGTTGCGGCAGGTGGCAGCGAATGGGACTTTGCGTTTGAGCAGACTGCGACCTATCAGGCTTGGGATCTGTCCAAGTTCTCCGCGTTCCATTACGCGAAGCCTACGACGGATTCTTCTCCCGTAGCGACCCACGGTCCTGCGGACCCGACTGCGACCGACCCGAGCTACACCGATGCCAACCGTCCGTATTGGGCAACCTCTTACTATGGCGGCAACAACAACGGTCTGCTGAAAGCTACCTACACCGGTGGCTGGGCTGTGTTGACCTATGATGTGAAAGCCATGACCAACTTTGAAATGGAATTCACCTTCACCGGCGCGTATGCGCGCCGCGGTATTCTGTTCGGTGCGCCGATGGGCAACCTCGGTTTCACCCGTGACGGTAACAACGCTAACGATACCGCCGTTGCGATCGGCATCGAGAACTCCAACCAGGCGGTTGTTGCAGGTGCTATCGATCTGCAAGGCGCTGCCAGTGCTTCCCACGGCGATTTCGACGGCACCGCGATCGCCAAAAAAGACATTTCCACTGCTGCTAACGTCGTTGGCTCTGCTGTGGATATGTCTACAGTCGTTACCTGGCGCGTCAAGGTGCAAGACGGTTTCGTGAGCGTTTGGGACGTGACCAATGAAGCGGATAAGCTCACCGTGAAGTTGAGCGATAACTATCAGGGCGGTTACATCTCCCTGTTTGCTACCGGTAACCAGTGTGCTTTCGGCGGCTTCAAGGTGAAATCCTTGGATCCCGTTCCCCCCGAGATTTGGGACTATTCGTTCGCACAGACCGCAACCTATCAGAACTGGAACCTGTCCGGATTCTCCGCATATCACTATGACACACCCGCGGCTTCTTCTTCCCCTGTTGCCACCCACGGCCCTGCTACCCCGACCGACACCGACCCGAGCTACACCGATTCTAACCGTGCATACTGGTCTACCGGTTATTACGGCGCACATAACAACGGTGTGCTGAAGGGCACCTACTCCGGCGGTTGGGCTGTGCTCACCTACAACGTCAAAGCCTATACCGACTTTGAAATGGAATTCACCTTCACCGGTGCGTATGCGCGCCGCGGTGTGATCATCGGTGCGCCGCTCGGCAACCTGGGCTTCACCCGCGATGGAGATGACACCAACGATACCTCCGTTGCGATCGGTATCGAAAACCAGAACCAGCCGATCGTTGCCGGTGCAGTAGACCTGCAGGGCGCAGCAAGCGGCTCTCACGGTGAT
This sequence comes from Acutalibacteraceae bacterium, assembly GCA_045649855.1. Taxonomy (GTDB): domain Bacteria; phylum Bacillota; class Clostridia; order Oscillospirales; family Acutalibacteraceae; genus URNF01. The sequence continues at coordinate 3,682 of JAZRQN010000104.1, forward strand.
TTCGACGGCACTGCGATCGTTACGAGAACTATTTCTGATACTGCAAACACCGTTGCCCTCAACGCCAACGCCAACATGAACGCACTGTCCACCTGGCGTGTGAAAGTGGAAAACGGCATTTTGAGCGTGTGGGACGTTACCAACGAATCCGGTAAACTCACTGTCAAGCTGAGCGAGAACTATCAGGGCGGTTACATCTCCCTGTTCTCTGCCAGCAACCAGGCAGGTTTTGCAAGCTTTAAAGTAAGAGGTCTTGGCACGACGACTCCGACCACCACTACCACTGAAGCGACGACTACCACCACGACCACTACTACCGAAGCTACCACTACGACTACCGAGGCGACGACTACCACCACGGAGCCGACCACCACTACTACGACCACTACCACGACTACCGAGGCGACTACGACTACTACCACTACGACCACGGTGCCGACTACTACGACGACCGAGGCAACTACTACCACTACTGAAGCAACCACCACCACGACTGCGGCGGAGACCACCACGACTGCGGCGGAGACCACCACAACTGCGGAGGAAACCACTACAACTGCGGAGGAAACCACTACGACTGCGGAGGAAACCACCACGACTGCGGAGGAAACCACCGCTGCTGCGGTTGTAGCAACCACGGTTGCTGATGACACCACCACTACTACCACCGCTGCTGCGCTGGACGGTGCTCAGACCGGTGATAACCTGCCCAGCTTGTACGCTGTGCTGTCGGTCATCTGCATGATGGGTGCTATCATGTGCTATGCTGCCGCTTTTGCTCCCAAAGCAAAACGCAACTAATCACAGATATAACCTGACCTAACAACAAACCGCCCTGCAATCTTCCGATTGCAGCGCGGTTTTCTGTTTGCTTGACGGGGTGCATTCTTCCTTTC
>JAZRQN010000105.1:0-13040 GCA_045649855.1 Acutalibacteraceae bacterium
ATCCAAAGCGAAAAAAGAGGGCTTTGAGCAGATCGCTGCGCTGTTCCTCAAAACCGCCGACAACGAGAAGGAACACGCAAAAATGTGGTTCAAAGAGCTTAACGGCATCGGCGACACCGCACAGAATCTGGCGGAAGCCGCCGCAGGCGAAAACTACGAGTGGACCGATATGTACGACGGTTTTGCCAAAACCGCTGAAGAAGAAGGTTTCCCGGAACTGGCGAGAAAATTCCGTCTGGTTGCCGCTATCGAGAAACACCACGAAGAGCGTTATCGCGCGTTGCTGAAAAACGTCGAGACCGCCGCGGTGTTCGAGAAATCCGAAGTCAAGGTGTGGGAATGCCGCAACTGCGGACACATCATCGTTGGCACCAAAGCGCCCGAGCTTTGCCCCACCTGCGCACATCCGCAGAGCTACTTCGAAATCCACGCGGAAAACTATTAAGCAAAAAAAGACCACCCTATGGCGGGTGGAAATAGGGATAAAAATAGAGGAGATGCACAAGTTTGTGCATCTCCTCTTGTTGTTTGTAGGCATTATTCTCGGCTCCCTCTGACGAGGTACTCCCCTAACAGGGGAGATGCCCGAAGGGCAGAGGGGTGGCTGTCCTGCTAAGGAGCTGGCGAAACCGTAGGTTTCGTCTGAGGGAGAGACACTGGCATCTTTGTTTTTTTATTCTCTCCCTCCACCGCTGTTGCGGTCCCCCTCCCTCGTCAGAGGGAGGCAAGGGTTTCTAAATCCACAACCGCAACACCCGTACGGTGGACTTTTTATTGTGCATCCTCTCTTGTGAGGTCTTTATCCGCCAACGGATACAAAATGACGAACAGAATCGCCGCCAGCGCACAGCAAGCAGCGCCGATCACATACACGTAATGATATGTTCCAAAAGTATCGTGGATCACGCCCGAAATCAGTTCCGCCACAAAACTGCCCACCGTGATAAGTGCCAACAAAACGCCGGTGTAACCGCTCATGCCGCGATAACCGAACATGGAAAACGCGACCAAAGGCGGAATGACCGACACCAGCGGCAGTGCGGCGGCATACAACACCATCGAAATCACGGCGGCGGTGGGGCTTTTCGCCAGCAATAATAACAACAAACCTGCCACGCCAATCAAAAGCGTAACAACGTTCACGCGTCTTGCACCGAATTTATCACACAGCAGACCTGCCAAAAATTTGGTGGCGGTAAGCGCCAACAGCATACCGCTCCACAGAGCGGAAGACAGGTTTGTGTCCAAGCCGCATTCCTGCAAATGGGACGGAATGGTGATATACGCCGTATACACGCCAAAGCCGAACAACAACGTGCTGAGCAACGTCAGCCGGAAGGCCGGACGCGTCCACAGCGTTTTCATCGGAAGACCGGGATGAGAAACCTCAATACTTCTTCTGCGTCTGCCGATGGTTTCTTCACCTTCGCCATAGGGTTTGAGTCCTTTATCTTCCGGGCGATTGCGCACAAACAGCGCCACCAGCACGAGGATTGCGGCGATGCTGATCGCAGACACCAGATAGGATGCACGGAACGAAAACGCCTGCATCACGGGAGTTTGAATGAGGCACAGCACACTGCCGCCGATACCCGTCGCCGCGGTAATCAATCCGAGCACGGTGCCGCCGTGGTGGTGGAACCAGGCGCGGCTGACACACGCCGCCGCAGAGGTGGAACAAAAACCGTATGTAAAACCGAGCAAACTGCCCGCGATAAAAAGCATCCATATATTTTGCACACACGCAAGCAACGTGAATGCCACAATCGACATCACCATACCGACGGTCGCCACCAGACGAGAGCCGAAACGTGCGATGATCGCACCCGAGAAAAAGGTGCTGAGCATACCGAAGATGGTTTTGCCCATTAAACCGAGCGAATATTCACTACGGGAAATGCCGAGTTCCTCGGTAACAGGAGCGATGTGCAAACTGGACAGGTTATTGAGCGAACCGCCGTGGGTGAACAACATCAAAAACATCACCACGACCACGACCCAGTGGTAGTTTTCACGCAACCACGGACCGAGATTCGCAAGTTTGTATCGCAGTCTTCTCATTCGGGCTCTCCCCCTTTCCTCAATTTAGCATTATTGTACACCTTTTCTTCATTTTTGCAAGCGTTTTGCGCAAAAAACTTGCTTTTTATAAAATGTGAATATATACTGAAATCAAAGGAGTGATTACTATGTTATTATCCACCTCAATTTACACCTACTCGGACGTATTCGGCGACGAAAAAGCTATCCGTTTGTGCAAACAATACGGCTATGACGCGTATGATATGTCCTTCTTCAAAATGTTCTCGGATGACAACGACCCGATGAACCAACCCGACTACCGTGAATATGCAAAGCATCTGCGCGCGGTCGCAGACGAGATCGGCATTGTGTGCAACCAGGCGCACGCGCCGTTTTCGTCCAGCGTGGGCGATGAGGCGGAGGACAAAAAGCGGTTTGACGCAATCGTGCGGTCGATCGAAGCCGCCGCGATCCTCGGTGCAAAAGCAATCGTGGTACATCCCAAACAGCATCTGCCCTACAAGACCGAAAAAGCGGCATTGTGGGAAATGAACCTCGAGTTTTACCGTGCGCTTGCCCCTGTTGCCAAGCGTTGCGGCATCAAAATTGCTCTGGAGAATATGTGGCAGTATAACCACGAGGGCGGCCGCATCATCGACAGCGTGTGCTCCCGTCCCGAAGAGTTCAAAGCTTATCTGGACGAACTGAACGACGACTGTTTCACCGCTTGTTTTGACATCGGTCATGCGGCGGTAACCGACGAGGATATCCCCTACTTCATCCGCACGCTGGGCCGCGAGTATCTGCTCGCCCTGCACGTGCACGACGTGGAACATAAAAACGACAACCACAACCTCCCCTACACCCAGAAACTCAACTGGGATGCGATCACGTCGGCGTTGGCGGAGATCGATTATCAGGGCGATCTCACCTTTGAAGCCGGCAACTTTGTCAAGCAATTCCCCCAAAGCGTTTGGGACGAGGCTTCCCGTCTGCAGGTTGCAGTCGGCAGACATCTCATCTCGGAAATTGAACGTAAACGGTAATATTTTCAGCCGACAGGACATCCTGTCGGCTTTTTATTATATATACCTATTGACAAAAGCGATTTGGTGTGCTATTGTTAACCACAAGATAGAGGCGCATTACACGATGAGTACCGCGTTTTTCAACGTCAGCCAAGACGGAAACACGGAAAAGGCGTGGATGCCGAAGTCGGTCTGTGGCAAAAGACCGTGCTGGCAACAGGGATTAAGAGGTCTGTTGCTGTCGCAGAAATGCGGAGAGCTATCACGAACGGCAATCCTTGTGATTGGTATACCCGTTTTTTGTGTAGCTGTCTGCGGACGGCTTTTTTTATTGCCTCTGAGAAAAAAGGAGTTGGAGATATATGAAACCCATTTTTGAAGGCGCTGCAACCGCCATTGTTACCCCCCTCACCGAAAACGGCGTGGATTACGACCGTTTCGGCAAACTGATCGATTGGCAGATCGAAAAAGGCATTGCCGCTCTGGTCATCGCCGGTACTACCGGTGAAAGTTCCACCCTCTCGGACGAGGAACACAGAGAGGTCATCGCATTTGCGGTCAAACGCGTGGCAGGCAGAGTGCCCGTAATTGCCGGTACCGGCTCGAACGACACCGCCTATGCCGTGGATCTCACCCGTTTCGCGTGCGAAGCAGGTGCGGATGCCGTGTTGGTGGTTACCCCCTACTACAACAAAGCGACCCAAAAAGGTCTTATCCGGTATTACACTGCCGTGGCGGATGCCGCGACCAAACCCATCATTTTGTACAACGTGCCCTCCCGCACAGGTTGCAACATTCTGCCTGCAACCTGCAAAGTGCTGGCTGAGCATCCGATGATCGCCGCTATCAAAGAAGCGAGCGGTGATCTGTCCCAGGTAGCGGAAACCGCACGCCTGGTCGCAGGTAAAATGGACATCTATTCCGGCAACGACGACCAGATCCTGCCCATTATGTCGCTGGGCGGCAAAGGCGTGATCTCGGTGCTGTCCAACGTGTTGCCTACCGAAACGCAGGAAATGTGCGATTGTTTCCTGAACGGCGACGTTGCAGGCGCCAGAGATATGCAGTTGCAATACCTGCCGCTGGTCCACGCGCTGTTCAGCGAAGTGAACCCCATCCCCGTCAAAGCCGCTATGGCCGCTATGGGTTGGTGCGAAGATTATCTGCGCTCGCCGCTGACCGTGATGGAGGACGATCACAAAGCGGTGCTGTTGCAAGAAATGAGAAACGTAGGTCTTGAGGTCTGATATGATTTGTGAGAATTTAACGGTCAGCGAAGACGGCGAACTGCTGTTTGCAGGTCGCTCTCCCAAAGCGCTGATGGAAACCTACGGCTCACCGCTGTACGTGATGGATGAAAACCGCATCCGTCATAATCTGCGTACCTACGCAGATGCCATGCGTGAGGCGTTCGGAGAGCAGGCACTGACGTTGTACGCCAGCAAAGCCTGTTCCTTTATGGAAATGTACCGCCTCGCCAACGAGGAAGGTGTCGGCGTGGACGTCGTATCCGACGGCGAGATGTACACCGCCTACAAAGCGGGTTTCCCGATGGAAAAGGTGTATTTTCACGGCAACAACAAAACCGACGCGGAGATAGCGCTCGCGATGAAACTGGGGCTGGGCTTCTTTGTGGTGGACCACCAAGAAGAACTGGACGTGATTGAACAAGAGGCGGCAAAATGCGGTATCACCCAAAAGGTTTTACTGCGTATCACCCCCGGTATCGATACCCACACCTACGAAGCGATCGCCACCGGTCAGGTGGACTCCAAATTCGGCAGTGCTATTGAAACGGGGCAAGCGGCGGCAATCACCGACTATGCGCTCAACCTGCCGCACGTGAAGCTGTGCGGTTTCCATTGCCACGTGGGATCGCAAGTGTTTGATTCGGACACCTTCTTCCGCTCTGCGGACATCATGCTGCAGTTTATTGCGGATATGCGCGCACAGTTTGGCTACACCGCAGAACAACTGGATCTGGGCGGCGGTTACGGTGTGCGGTATCTGGACACCGATCCCACCATCGATATTGCGGACAACATTCATCAGGTGGCGGCACACGTCAAAGCGGCGTGCGAGCGTTTGTCCCTGCCGATGCCTGCCATTCGTATGGAGCCCGGTCGCAGTATCGTGGCGGATGCAGGTATCACCCTGTACACCATCGGCAGTATCAAACGCATCCCCGGCTACAAAAATTACGTGTCGGTAGACGGCGGTATGGGCGATAATCCGCGTTTCGCGCTGTACGGCGCGGAGTATACGGTGGTGTGCCCCGAAAAGATGAACGAGCCTGCTGATTTCACCTGCGATCTCGTGGGTAAATTCTGCGAGAGCGGCGATATTATCCAGCCGAACGTGTCTTTGCCCACATCGTGCAAACGCGGCGATATCCTCGCGGTGCTGACCACGGGTGCTTACAACTATTCCATGGCTTCCAACTACAACCGTGTGGGCCGTCTGCCCGTTGTGATGGTCTCGGATACGGGCGACCGCGTGGTGGTCAAGCGCGAAACTCTGGACGATATTGTGAGAAACGATATATAAAAAAGGACGTCTCTGTCGAGACGTCCTTTTTTTATGTTACGCAATCTTATTTGATGACTTCGCCCATGGTGCCGGGAGCCACGCAACCTGCGTTGGATTCGTCGGTGTCGATGTGCATCGCGAGCGCGAATTTGTCGCTCACGCGGACAACAACGTCGCCGAAGATGATGGAGCGATCGCCGCTGCCAACCTTCACGCTGACAACGTCTTTGTCATTCAGACCCATTTCGGCAGCATCCGCAGTGGTCATGTGGATATGACGTTTCGCGGCGATGACGCCTTCGGAAATCTCCACTTCACCGGCAGGACCGACCAGTTTGCAAGCGCCGGTGCCGGCGATGTCGCCGGATTCACGGATGGGCGCCGCAACGCCGATAGCGCGCGCGTCGGTCAAAGAGATCTCCACCTGGGTCGCAGGACGGGTGGGACCGAGGATGGAAACACCTGCGAGAGTTTTCTTGGGGCCGACAACGTCAACGCGCTCTTCGCAAGCGTACTGACCGGGCTGGGACAGATCTTTTTTCTTGGTGAGCTGATAGCCCTTACCAAACAGCACTTCGAGGTCAGCCTCGGATACGTGCACGTGGCGGGCGGAGGTTTCAACTAAAACTTTGGACATAGTGAGACACTTCCTTTGTGTTTATTTTGACCCCTATATTATACCAAAACCCTCTTGTTTTTTCAAGGGGTTTCATGGTATCTTATAAAAAAAGAGGTGAACGCGATGCAAAATACCGATCTGGAACAACTGAAAAGCGCTTGTTTGGACTGTCGCGCCTGCGCACTTGCCGCCACCAGACAAAACGTGGTGTTCGGCGTGGGTGTGCCAAATGCCGAGATCTTGTTCATCGGCGAAGGTCCGGGTGCTAACGAGGACAAGGAAGGATTGCCGTTTGTGGGCGCCGCAGGACAACTGCTGGATGCGATGCTGGAAGCGGTGGGGCTGTCCCGTGAACACAACGTATACATCGCGAACATCGTCAAGTGCCGTCCGCCGCAAAATCGCGATCCTGCGCCTGAAGAACAGGAAGCGTGCATCGGCTGGCTGAAAAAGCAAGTGGCACTCTTACGCCCCAAGATCATCGTATGTCTGGGTAGGGTCGCCGCACAGCGAATCATCGACCCCGATTTTAAAGTAACCCGTCAGCACGGACAATTTATCGAGCGCAAAGGCGTATATATGATGGGTACGTATCACCCTGCCGCGCTGTTGCGCAACCAAGCGCAAAAACCGGATGCCTTTGCGGACTTCTTAGCGCTTCGCGACCTCATTCCGCAGGTATGCGCGCATACGGAATTTTTGGAGATGTGAATATCGCAGGGGAGGCGTTTCGCCTCCTGCATACGGGACGGGAAACCCGTCCCCTACACGCGTCATTCAAAAAACAGCGATGTAACGCTTTGCGTTACATCGCTGTTTTATTTTACATGATTATGCTTTTGGACCCAGCACTTCCACCTTGTCGGCGAAAATGCATTTGAAATAGTCTTCTACCGTTTTGATGGGGGTGTCAGACAGCACCGCCGTGCGGGCAACGTCCTCTACCTTGTGTGCATCCGAGCCGGCGGAAATGCCCAGACGATGCAACTTTGCCACATCGCGCGCCCAATCCTCGTGTCGAGGATTGAAATGGCGGATATGCCCGTTAATGACTTCCATCGCATCCACGTTTGCAGAATCGGGCCAACAATGCTGTCCCTCACGATAGGGATGCGCCTGTACCAGATACAGACCGTTTGCACGGAGCAATTTATGCAGTTGCGTTACGTTCAAATCGGGCAGTTCGGGGTGCGCCAAGAAAAAATCAGGACCTGCGCCCACCGCCAAATAATGATTTTCGTTTCCTGCAAACGAAAATTCGGGGGACGGCAACACGTACATTCCATATTTTTCCGCTTCGGCCTTTGCGTTGCGGTATCCTCTGAAAAAGTTATCCACCACCGTCTCCCACGGCGGATTTCCCATCCATTCCACCGTGATTTTTGCGAAGTGGTCAGCAATCAGCAAGGTGGTATAGCCTGCTTCGTGATACAGTCGCACCATTTCAGCGGCAGGCACTTTGCCGCACGGGCTACCCTCGTCGGTATGCAAATGTGCTTCTGTTTTATACATACTGCATCCCTCTTTTGATGTTCTCTCTAACAGTATATCATATCCGCGCGAATTTTCCAGTACCAAAAACAAAAAGCAGACGAAAACGTCTGCTTTTTGATATGCATACTTATCGTTCCTCGCGGAAATAGGGCAAGCCCAAACTCTGCGGCGGCTGCAGTTCACGCTTTTTGCGCATGCTGGTGATAATGAGAACCACCAGCGTTACCGCATACGGCAAAAATTCCAGCAACTTTTGCGTTTTATGGTCAACTTCCAATTGTATGCCCAACATAAATAATGCACCAAAAATAACCGAACCCAAAATGCCGATATTGGGGCGCCACATCGCGAAAATGACTAACGCGACTGCCAGCCAACCCAGCTGACCGATGGAGTCTTTGTTCCAACCACCGGAAGCGTACTGCATAACGAAGTGCAAACCGCCCAAGCCGGAAATCATACCGCCAATACAGGTAGCACAGTATTTGTAACGGGTCACGTTAATACCCGCCGCATCCGCGGTCGCAGGATTTTCGCCCACTGCACGCAAATTCAGTCCAATCTTTGTGCGATTAAAAACAAACGCAACAATGATTGCCACAATGATGGACATATAGGTCATAAAACCAGAGGATAAAAGTGCCTTGCCGAAGGCGCCGGTCGTATCGCTCAGCGGTATCTTAGCGAGATATACACCCGATATCTGGGGAAATCCCGAAATGCCGGTTCCTTTACCTGCCGCCTCGTTGATCATACCGCCCACAAAATTACTAAGACCAGTACCAAACGTGGTCAGTGCCAAGCCGGTGACGTTCTGATTTGCTTTGAGCGTAATGGTCAAAAAACTGTATATCAAGGAGCAAAGCAACGATCCAAGTAAAGAAATCAGCATTGTAAACAATATCGCCAACAACGGATTCACCGTATCTACCATGTTGACATACCAATACGAGCCAAGCACGCCCGCGACGCCGCCGACACACATAATACCCGGCGTTCCCAGATTGAGATTGCCGGATTTTTCAGTAATCATTTCACCGGTAGAACCATACAAAAGCACCGTACTGTATCCCAAGGTCGAGCAGATCAGGTCAGCAATTTTGTCGATCATTTGCTTTCACCTCTCTTACTTCTGAAATTGATCTGATAATTGGAGAAAAACTCACACGCTATGATCGAGAAAATAACGATTGCAGTCATCAGGTCTCCGATACTGCTGTCTATTTTGAAAGCATCGGTTGCAGAAGCACTGCCGTTACTGAGCCAAACGATCATCGCGGAAACAGGCACCATCACAAGCGGGTTAAACTGTGCCATCCAAGATGCCAAAATAGCGGTAAAACCCATACCGCCCACGATGTTTTCTTTCAAGATCGGTGTGGGAGAACCAGCGACTAGCATCAAGCCGGTCAAGCCGCAAATCGCACCGGAAATGCACAGCGTTCTGATGACCACTTTTTTCACGTTGAGGCCGATATAGCGCGCCGTATTCTGACTTTCACCCACCACCGAGATTTCATAGCCGTGTTTGCTGTATTTTAAGTAAATAAATACAACAACGACCATCAAAAGGACTATGATAATGTTCAGCAAATAATCCTGACCGAACAATTTTGGGAAATATCCCGCACCGGTGCGTTCGTTTAAAATGCCGAGATCCGACCGCCCAGAACGGTCTTTTACCATAATATAGTAGGAGACCAACGTCATCGCCACATAGTTCATCATTAACGTAAACAGTGTTTCGTTGGTTTTGAAATACGCTTGGAAAACGGCAGGAATCAACGCCCAAATAATGCCGGCAGCCACGCTGGCGACAAACATCAAGCCAAGCAGCAGCGGCCCATCCAACTCTTTGCCGAACTCCAGCATACAGTATGCCGCCGCAAAACCACCCATCAACGCCTGACCTTCGGCACCGATGTTCCAAAAACGCATCTTAAACGCTGGCGTTACCGCCAAGGAAAGTCCCAGTAGCATGGCCGCCTTGTTAATGGACTCCATACGGGTAACCTTGCCACCGTAAGTCCCTTCGAACATTTTTACGTAAATTTCCAGGGGATTCAAACCGGTAAGGCAAGCAATAAAAATACCGCAAAGCAGCAACGCGATTAAAAAAGCTGCAACGTGAATCAGCAGGGATTTCCAACCCGCAATATCATCGCGCTTGGTGATATGAATCAGTGGTTCGTGATGTTTTTTGGATTTGACTTTGACTTTATCCATTGTTGCCCTCCCCTTCCTCGTGAATGATATCTGTTTTGGTCATCAACAGACCGATCTGTTCTTTGGTGGCGGTTCTGGCATCCACAATGCCTGTGATACGGCCCGAACCGATGACCATGATGCGGTCACTGAGTTCCAACAACACGTCCAGATCTTCACCCACAAAAATGACCGCAACACCTTTTTCTTTCTGCTCATTGAGCAGGTTATAAATCGCATAAGAAGAGTTGATGTCCAAACCGCGCACAGGGTATGCCGCCATCAGCACGGTGGGAGAAGCGGCAATCTCACGGCCGACCAACACTTTTTGCACGTTACCGCCCGACAGACGGCGGACAGGGGTGTTGGCGTTGGGGGTAACAACTTCCAATTCCTCAATAATCTGTTCTGCCAGATCACGAGGCGCTTTTCTTTCCAGGAATATGCCCTTGCCTTTGCGGTAAGAGCGGAGCATCATATTGTCCACGATGTCCATATTGCCGACAAGACCCATACCGAGACGATCTTCGGGGACGAAAGACAAACGCACGCCGAGTTCGCGAATCTGCAACGGTGTTTTGGTGGTCAGGTTGTCCATTTTGCCGGTCTTGGGGTTATTGTACAGCACAGCGCCGCTGTCCATCTTCTGCAGGCCTGCGATCGCTTCCAGCAACTCGCGCTGACCGGAACCCGCAATACCTGCGACACCCAAGATCTCGCCTGCATTGGCGACAAAGGAGACATCATCCAGCACCTTGACACCCTCGCGGTTGGAACAGTTGATATGATGCACTTCCAAACGCGGTACTGTATCGGTGGGTTCCGAACGATGAATGTTGAGTTCCACTTTTTTGCCCACCATCATTTCGGTCAGTTCCGACTCGTTGGTCTCTTTGGTGTTGACCGTGCCGATGTATTCACCCTTGCGCAACACCGCCACGCGGTCGGACAGGGACAATACTTCGTGCAGTTTGTGGGTGATGATGATAATAGCCTTGCCGTCGTCACGCATACGGCGGAGAATCGCAAACAACTTCTGCGTTTCCTGCGGGGTGAGCACGGCGGTCGGCTCGTCCAAAATCAGGATGTCTGCGCCGCGGTACAGCACCTTGATGATCTCTACCGTCTGTTTTTCAGACACCGACATGTCGTATATCTTTTTGTTCGGATCCACATCAAACCCATACATCTCGCAGATCTCGCAGATGCGTTTTGCAGATTGCTTGGGATTGTATTTTTCGCCTTCGAGACCGAGGATAATATTTTCGGTCGCGTTGAATACGTCCACCAGTTTGAAGTGCTGATGGATCATGCCGATCTTATAATCAAAAGCATCTTTGGGAGAGGCGATCACCGCTTCTTCTCCGTTAATAAAAATCTGCCCTTCATCGGGGAAATAAATGCCGGAGATCATATTCATCAGCGTGGTCTTGCCGCTGCCGTTTTCACCGAGGATGGATAAAATTTCCCCTTGATTCACACACAAAGATACCTTTTTATTCGCTATTACGTGTCCAAACGTTTTTGTGATATTTTTCAATTCAATAGCCGGTGTGCTCATAAATGCCTCCTTTAGCAAAACTCTCAAATTCTGCAGTTTGCAAAATCGCAGCACTTGCATCTTACAGCAAATACCAAACGTCAAGCGTTACCGCGAAACGCTTCACGTTTAATATCTGAAAAGGCGGGGCAGTATTGGTGCCCCGCCTCTATAGATTTACAGATTATTCCACGACACCGGATTCGGTGATGCCGTCAATGATGATGTTGAAATACGGCGCAGATCTCTTGGTAGATTCGGAGAATTCGCCGTCAATGACAACCTGGGTATCAGCAACAAAGTCGCCCATATCCACAACGTCAGCATAGTACTCGGTGAGTTTCTCACCTTTCACGGTGAAGGTAGCAGTATCAAACACTTTCAAAGTGCCGTCAATGAGTTTCTGCTTCGCATCTGCGATTGCCGCAGCGGTACCCTCAGCAGCAACGTTCTCATGCAGAGTGGTCAGCTGAACACCGCCGTTTTCCAAATTGGCACAATAATCGGTGGGAATGGCACCGCCGTTGATCATAGTGTTGATGATCAACTCAAAATACGGCTCCCAAGAAATTTTAGAGGAGATGATAGCAGTGGTGGGACCCAGATCAGCAGTGTCAATGTTGTAAGCAACGTTGGGCACTTTCAGTTCTTCACAAGCACTGGGAGCGCCGGAAGAGTCAGCATGCTGGCTGACCAGCACAGCGCCGTTATTAATCAACGCTTTCGCCGCCGTGTTTTCTTTAACGGGATCGAACCAGGAGTTAGTGTATTTCACTTCCATGGTCACGGAGGGGCAAACGGATTTCGCACCCAAGTAGAAAGAGGTGTAACCGGAGATAACTTCTGCATAGTTGAACGCACCAACGTAACCCATTTTTGCCTGTTCAGCAGTGATGGTGCCGGCGTCGATCATCTCGTTGAGCTTCATGCCGGCAGCAATACCCGCCAAGAAACGACCTTCGTAGATGGAAGCAAACGCATTGTGATAGTTGGGCACCAATTCGGTCTGTGCTCTAACGCCGGTCGCATGACAGAACTGCACGTTCGGGAATTCTTTGGCAGCTTTGATCATGTAGGGCTCGTGACCGAAGGAATCAGCGAAGATCAAATCGCAACCAGCATTCACCAATTCTTTAGCGGCGGTATAGCACGCATCGGATTCTTCAATGCCGGTCTTATAGATGACCTGATCGTCGCTCAAACCGATCTTTGCTACAGCAGCTGCTGCGGCATCCATAAAGTTTTTGTCGTACGTAGAGTTTTGATCGTGCAAGAAAATAAAGCCGATTTTCAACTCTTCTTTCGGGGTTGCCGCAACCGTCGCGGCAACGGTTTTTTCCACCACGTCGATGGAGTCGCCGAGTTGGACCTCGTCCTCGGCCTTGTTACCGCAAGCGGCGAGACCGAACACCATGACGACAGCCAGGAGTAATGCCAGGATCTTTTTCATTGTCTTTTCCCACAATTTTTATTTTTTGCGGACATCCATCCGCTGATTAACAAAATTCAATGCCGCCTTCGACATCCATCGACGCGATGCGCGCCAACGATTCTACACGGATGCCTTTGTCGCGGATCATCGCACCGCCCGGCTGGAACGCTT